>JAFOYD010000043.1 GCA_017391545.1 Lachnospiraceae bacterium | reverse complement strand
CGCTACAGTCCGATCCTGACACTGATTGGCATTTTCTCAATCGTATTGGATCTTTTTATCTCACAAGTCATATCCAAAAAGAGAATCGGAATTACCCGTGTGCAATTGCGTGACAAAGGAAAGCTTGCGTCAGCGACGATCTCCGGTATTGAAATGATCGAGACAATCAAGTCAAGTGGTGCTGAGAATGGATATTTTAAACGTTGGTCCGGGTATCAGGCGAGCGTCAACACACACACGGTGAGGTACGTGAAGCTCAATCAGTATCTGGGTATGATACCGTCGCTTGTCTCAGCATTGACCAATACGGCGATCCTGATCATTGGCGTGTGGCTGATCATGCAGGGGCAGTTTACGATTGGTATGCTCAGTGCATTTCAGGGATTTCTGGCTTCCTTTACCGCACCGGCCAATACGCTGATTTCTGCCGGACAGACACTGCAGGAAATGCGCACTTCCATGGAACGGGTGGAGGATGTCATGAAATATCCCGATGATCCATGCTATCAGACAGAGCGTGTGGAAGCGGCAGAAGGCGGTTATCAGAAACTGAGTGGCAATCTGGAACTGAAACATATTACCTTTGGATATGCAAAGCTTGCACAGCCGCTGATCGAGGATTTCTGTATGACAGTCAGACCGGGAAGCTGTGTCGCTTTTGTCGGGGCATCGGGTTGTGGCAAGTCTACGCTGTCCATGCTGATCGCCGGACTTTATCAGCCATGGGGCGGAGAGATTCTGTTTGACGGGAAGCCTGTTCGGGAGATTGACAGGGATGTATTCAAGGGCTCTGTTGCCGTTGTGACACAGGATATCATCCTTTTTGAGGATACGATTGCCAACAACATCAAAATGTGGGACAGTACCATCGAGGATTTTGAAATGATCCTGGCAGCGCGTGATGCACAGATTCATGAGGATATCATGATGCGTGATGGAGGCTATCAGTACAAGATCATGGAGGGAGGCAAGGACTTTTCAGGCGGTCAGTGCCAGCGGCTTGAAATCGCAAGAGTACTCACGCAGGATCCATCCATCATTATCATGGATGAAGCGACCTCTGCGCTTGATGCCAAGACGGAATACGAGGTCGTAAAGGCAATCAGGGATCGGGGCATCACCTGCATTATCGTGGCACACCGCCTGTCGACCATACGGGACTGTGATGAAATCATCGTTCTGGATCATGGTCATGTGGTGGAGCGCGGGACACATGAGGAGCTTTACCAAAAGGGTGGAACATACACAGAGCTTGTGACAAGTGACTAATGGGAGAAAAGTATGGGTTGGTTTGATGAGCAGATCAGGGAAAGAAAAAGAAAAGATGAAGAGGACATTGTTGACACGCTAAGGGAAATCGCGGGGACAGTGACAGGTCATCCTGAAATTTCGGATGGAGGCAGTGGAAATCATACTGGAAAAAGCATTGCGCAAAGTATGAATACAATCATTAAGTATTATCGTATCAAAGCGGAAGTAACGACGGAAAGAACGGAAGATTTCAATGAACTGCTGGAATCTTTCTGTCAGCCGCATGGAATCTATTATCGGACGGTAAAGCTTGAAAAAGGCTGGTACCGCAATGCGGCAGGTGCCATGCTAGGAACAAAAAAAAATGGAAACTATGTGGCATTGATTCCGAACCGACTTTTTGGCTACAGTATACAGGATGGAAATACGAACAAAAAAATAAAAGTCAATGCACGGACACAGAACCTTCTGGAAACGGAGGCAGTCTGCTTTTACAGACCATTTCCACAACAAAAACTGACAATCCTGTCACTTTTAAAATACATCGCGCAATGTGTACCTGTATTTTCCTACGTGATGGTGATATTAGCAATCTTTGTCGCAACACTGATAGGAATGATGACACCGGAGATTACGCATATCATTTTCTCGGATGTCGTGGCAAGTGGCAGTCTGCGGCTTTTGCTTGCAGTTACAGTGCTGAGTGTCTGTACTTCTGTCAGTATCCTGCTGATACAGGGAATCAGTTCCTTACTTACGACGAGAGTGAATATGCAGATTGACATGGCAGTGCAGTCTGCTTCAATGGCGCGTATCCTGTCATTACCAGCAGATTTTTTTAAAACATACAGCTCGGGTGAGCTTGCGAACAGAGTACAGAATGTGAATTCCCTTTGTACCATGATGACGTCAACGGTCATCGTAACAGGACTGACTTCGATCTTTTCACTGGTCTACATCACGCAGATTTTTTCTTATGCACCACAGCTTGTGATTCCTGCACTGTGCATTATGGCTGTCACATTTGTGTTTACGCTGGTCAGTGCAATCTGGCAGATGAAAAGAAGCAGAGTGGAGATGCAGGCTGTAGCAAAAAAAAGCGGCATGATGTATTCCCTGATTACGGGTATCCAGAAAATCAAGCTTTCAGGCTCTGAAAAGCGTGCCTTTACCCAATGGATACGTCTCTATCATGAGGAGATTAAGAATACGTATGGAAAGCCTCTGTTTCTTACATTAAATAGTGTGATTGCAACAGGAATTTCTCTGACAGGCAGTCTGGTCATGTACTATTTTGCACTGCAGAGCAATCTGTCAGTGGCTGATTATTATGCGTTTACAGCCGCATACGGTCTGTTCTCCGGTGCCTTTATGTCGGTGCTGAATATTGCAGTGACGATTGCAAAGATTCGACCGATCTATGAAATGGCAAAACCGATCATGGACACGGTTCCTGAGACATCCGAGAACAGAAAGCGAGTCACCAGACTGACAGGAACGATTGAACTCAACAACGTTTCCTTCCGCTATAACGAAAACATGCCGCTCGTCATTGATAACCTGTCACTCAAAATCAAGAGTGGACAGTATGTCGCCATCGTCGGCAGGACAGGATGTGGCAAATCGACCTTGCTTCGTCTGCTGCTTGGATTTGAGACGCCGCAAAAGGGCGCAATTTATTACGATGGAAGAGACCTGTCCTCACTTGACCTGAAATCGATTCGGCGCAATATTGGCGCGGTCATGCAGAACGGGAAGCTCTTTCAGGGAGATATTTATTCGAATATCGTCATTTCTGCACCATGGCTCTCAGTCGATGAGGCGTGGGAGGCAGCAGAGATCGCAGGCATCGCGGAGGATATCCGCAGCATGCCGATGGGAATGAATACTGTTATTTCCGAGGGAACAGGCGGTATTTCGGGCGGACAGAAACAGCGTTTGATGATTACCCGCGCGGTCGCCCCGAAACCGAAGATCCTGATGTTTGATGAGGCGACCTCCGCGCTTGACAACATTACACAGAAGCAGGTCTCTGATGCACTTGGCAGGCTCAAATGTACGAGAATCGTGATCGCGCACCGCCTTTCGACCATCAAACAGTGTGACAGAATCCTGGTGCTCGATGAAGGAAAAATCGTGGAGGACGGCACTTATGACGAGCTTCTGGCAGCAGGGGGATTTTTTGCAGAGCTGGTCAAAAGACAGAGAGTCGGATAATAAAAACAATAATGGAAAGGGAAGGGTACGAAAATGGCAGAACTGGAAAAACAATATGATGTGGACTATCAGAAAATAATCAATCAACTAAACGATGAGTTTCAGAAGAAACAGAACAGCACGCAAAGTACGGAGAGCGCATTCGTAGACATTCTCCCGAACAACAATATGATTCTTGAGAAGCTGCCAAAGTCAGAACTGATCAAAATACGACGAAAACTTCAAAGTAATGTAGAAGAGATTGACTTGCTTACACAGGACGAGAAAGATTTGTTAAATAAAATCAATGAGAGTGAAAGCCATCATTACAAAACGGTCGTATTAAAACTGACAGGAGAGATTGATACGAAGAAAATCATGAAAAATTATGCGGAATACATTCGTAGAAATAAGGCATTTCGTACGGTGTATTTCCATAAAGGAATGCAGAATCCTGTGAAAGTCATCTATGAGAGCAGCAACGCATCCTTTCCAATCTGTAATATTCAAAAGTATGACGATAAAAAGCAAAAGGCACTGATGGTAAATATCCTGGCAGCGCAGTCACGCCGCGAATATGATATCGAGAAGAATGGAATCTGCAACCTTTGCGGATATATCATAAAATCTTATGAATTACTTGTTGTGATATCGCTCTGTCCGAAATCACGGGATCACATCGATGTAATCGGGATGATCAGAGAAATCTTTGCTGACTTAAAGACAAAAGGCGAAAATATAAAGATGGTAACAGAAGAAGCACTTGACAGGATGAATGAACAGCTGAATGAAAAAAATGTAAATTACTGGAAAACAATCTTTGGTCCGTCTCCAAAACATCTGCAGCTTCCCTGTGAAAAGTCGGGAGAATACGCGCTTGGTAAGACATATTATGAAAAAGTTGTTTCTTATAAGGAAGTTGGGGAGGAGCTGACCGACAAGATCGACAGTTTTTGCCAGAACAATGGCATCTCTGTCAAGTCATTGTTCCTCTATGCATGGGCAGATCTGCTTGGAAAATATAATCATGAGAATGAAGCTGTGTTAGCGCTGGCTCAAAGCGGTACTGAAATGAAGATTATCCCTGTAAGAATTTTATGTGACAATGATAAGATAACAGGATGTAAGCAAATTGACAGGCAGCTTGAGCTTGCTGTCAAATATGGCGAATGTGATGTGGCTGATGTCGAACGTGGAACAGGGATTCAGTTTGATGAATATGTCAGCATGGTGCAGAACTTTACCGGTTTTTTGAATCCGGAAGATTCAGGGGAGAATGATATGTCTTTTAGGGAGATTGATTTCATTCAGCCTTCTGATACAAAAATTAATCTTTTTGTAAATTACCAGCTCCTTGAAAGCGGCATTATGATTACATACACATCAAAAAATGGCATTTTTGAGTTTGTACTTGATAAACTTCATGAGCTTTTGATGGACGAGGTTACTGCATTACTGTCAAATGAAAACGTTGCAGCCAAAAAGGCGATTTTTATCCATGTGGATGATACAGAGGAAGAGAAGCTTCATAAGATCACGCGTGCCCAGATCGCACTCTGTCTGAAAAATTCAGGTATCTTTGACGCAATTACCATTGAGGAAATCATAAAACTTGCTGAGTACTGCAGTATCAGAACCTGTCTTACAGGTGACACTGTCTTAAATGAAAACACAAGACCGGATAAACTTTATATCGTGAGTGACGGCAAACTGGAAGAGAGCAGGATGGCATTAGATGGTATGGTAAAAAGTATCAGGATTGTCAAAAACGGTGCGATATTCGGGCAGGAAAGCCTTTTTGACTGTAAAGAGGCAGGTTCTACTTACACGGTCGTAAGCTCGCAGGCAAAAATCGTTGAGATGGATAAAGACATTATGGTCGAGGTACTGCGAAGAAAACCGGAGGGGTGGATTGCACTGCTGGAAAAAGAGTATGACCAGAAGTGCAGACTACAGCGTTTGTGGACACTTGACTAAAATGCTGAAATTTTTTTATCAAAAAAGCGGCCGCGCAGCCAAGTCAGTTGTATAAAATAACAGAAAGTGAGATGATTGCACTGTAAACAGTGAAAGGATGATGAAGAATGGAAAAAATGATAAAGGCGATTTTTGATTTGGAGCATTTTGAGCCGAATACAAAACTGGAGCGGCTGATACAGAAAACGGAGAACCGCTATCACAATGAAATTTCGGATGATGATCTGGAATTTGTGTGTGCTGCGGGGGATCCGGATGCATCCAGAAAAGCATTTCTGGAACATAACGGGCAGTAATGCCAAGACTGAATTGTTGTTAAAGATTTGTTAAAGATTTTAAAATAACTGATAATTTACGACGAATGTATGATATAATGTGAAAACAATAGCGTATCTAAAAACAGAATTTGAAAAAGGGGAGAAATATGGAAAAGGAGCAGCTTTACAAGGAATATTATCCGAAGGTTCTGCGATATGTGTCCTCTAAGATCAATCGAGTGGAGGAGGCAGAGGATCTCGCACAGAACGTGTTCGTCAAAGTGTTTCAGAACTATGATTCTTTTGACGAGAGCAAAGCGTCTATCTCTACATGGATTTATACGATTACGCACAATACGGTAATTAATTACTACAAATCCATGAAATTCCGGCAGGTGGTCGACATTCCTGAAAATTATAGTGAAGAAGTCACCGAAGATTTTGTGGAAGGACTTGTGGAGAGGGAAATGCAGGGAAGACTTGCGGATGCGCTTTGTAAGCTGGACGAAGACAAAAGGGATCTGATCATCCTGCATTACTATAGTGGGCACACGTTAAAGGAGATTTCAGAACTGATGAAAAAGCCTTACGGTCAGATCAAAAGGCTGCATGCAAAGGCGCTTGGAGAGCTGTCAGGGATGTTTGAGATAAAATAAAAAATATTTTTTAAAAAGCGGCCACACAGAAAACTCAGTTGTATAAAAAGATAGAAAACAAAATAATCAAAGAAAATGAATCATAGGAGGAATTTAATATGAAGACAAATGAAATGAACAATAACAAAGCTTTAAACGACGATCTGCTTGACGAGGTAACAGGTGGTGTAACAGGTGGTATGACAAGTAGTTTGACAGGCGGCGTACAGGGCGTGAAGCCGGATATCTTACCAGTCGGAGTAGTGAAACCGGACATCCAGCCAGTTGGTGCAGTAAAGCCGGATATCTTACCAGTCGGAGCAGTGAGGCCGACCATCAAGCCAGTCGAAAGAAGAAAGTGCTAACAAAAAATGCCGTTAAAACGGCATTTTTTGTGATAGCAGACAGTTGCAGAGAAAGGACTATACTTATGAAAAAGAAACAGGTAATGGCAGTTTTATTATCAATGACACTGGCAGCAGGCATGATGACAGGCTGTGGCGCACAGAAGGCGGAACCGGCTGCTTCACAGACACAGGAAATGACACAGGCACAGGACACAGCGCAGACATCAGACACGGCACAGGCACCGGCGGTCGAAGGAAGCATCACGCTCAAGGACGGTGAGTGGAGCGATGTATTTTTCAATGAGGAATATCAGGATGATGGAATGAAGACAGTAAAAGGCGGAGAAATAGAGAGTGATACGATACTCTTTGAAGAAGCAGGCTGCGGAATTAAGTTCCCACAAATCTGGCTGGATGGTAGTATCAAGTGGTTCAACGATGTTCCGGATGAGAACCAGCTGGATGTTTTTCTGGTCAGAACAGATGATTACGAGAAATTAATGGAGACGAGTGATGCTTATAAAAATGGAACCGCGACTG
>JAFOYD010000042.1 GCA_017391545.1 Lachnospiraceae bacterium | reverse complement strand
GGATTGGCGAGAGTCAGAGGAGAAGTGGGAAGAGGGTCAAGATACAATTCATCCTTAAATTATATTCATAATAGTAATAAAAAACGCTGGGCAATTGTCTTTTCAGAAGATAAAGAAAAAGGCATAGATATCATTTCAAATGAGAATAAGCAAATAAGAATGACTAGGGAGAATATTGATGACAAAATTTAGAATAGCATAACAAAAGAGCCGCTTGTGAAAGCGGCTCTTTGCATATGACAGAAATTGTTTGAAAATTCTGACAATATGGTGTAAAATATACATTGAGGTAGTATAAGTATATGATATAACAAATTTTCAAAAATATAAGGAGGCAAGGGAATTATAAAGCGATAAATCATATCATGGAAGGATATGATCGGCAGCTATTAGAAAGGTGTTATTACTTAGGCAGCTAAAACTCGCAAGATTTTATGTAGTATAAATTTTCATAAGCGAGGCGGAGGATGGAGGCGTAGCGGTGGCTACGCTGACTGACGACAACGAAGCATATGGAAATTTAGACAAGTAAAAATTGCGTCTTTTAACTGCTTAAGTAATAATAACACGCCCGGGTGATAAGGAGATCAAGGAGGAGAAAAGAATGGTAGTACAGCACAATTTGTCTGCTATGAACAGCAACAGACAGCTTGGGATTACCAACAAAATCCTGAGCAAGAGCACAGAGAAGCTTTCAAGCGGATATAAGATAAACAGAGCCGCAGACGATGCGGCAGGGCTTTCCATTTCAGAGAAAATGAGAAAGCAGATCAGAGGTCTGTCACAGGCAGGCCTGAATGCGGAAGATGGCATTTCCATGGTGCAGACAGCAGATGGCGCATTAGAAGAAGTACACGATATGCTTCAGAGAATGAATGAACTCTGCGTGCAGGCAGCAAACGGAACAAATGCTACTTCAGACAGACAAAATATACAGGACGAAGTAACTCAGTTAATTACAGAGATCGACAGAGTTGCTGAGACGACAAAGTTCAATGAAATCAGCCTGTTAGACGGCAGCATTGCAAATCCCGGAGCCTATGCAAGAGCAAAGGCAGACTATGAAAAAAGAATCGGTGATACCAAAGCAAAGCTTGACGCACAAAAGGCAGCTTTTGTTACAGCATTAAATGGCAAGAACAAAGGTCAGACGTTTTCGCTGGATGAGATTAAAGACAACAAAGGCATTAACATTGTATACGAGGCAATCACTGATGATGCAGTAACAACAACACCGGTATCGTCTCTCGGAACATATGAATCAACAGTTAACAATCCTTATCTCGAAGGACTGTTAAAGAATTCGATTGTTCCACAGGCAGTGCAGGCATTTGTGAATACATATAGTCAGACCTTTGGGTATTTGAATGGTTCCACAATTGGAATCGGGCTGAAACTGGAAAACGTGCCAGGTTCGCAGGTATTGGCTTCTGTGACATTTGACCCTACAAAGCTGGGCTCCTATACAGAGCCAACCTTGGGATATAAGCTCACAGTCAATACGAATACTTTGCTATCGCTCACAAGCAGTTATTTATCCCCTGATGATAGGAATGCTTTGGAAGTAACGATTGTGCATGAAATGATGCATGCTTTTATGGACGAGGCACTTACAAACGGAATGCTTGGGCTTGACCCGCATACACATGCACAGAATATGAGCACGAATCGCTTTCCAGGATGGTTTGTAGAAGGCATGGCACAAAGTGCAGCCGGTGGCTGCTATAACGGAAATGACTGGGTAAATGGTGGATCTGACAATTCAGGAGCATCAGGGCTGGGTCTCTCTGCTTCATCTACGAATACACAGATTACAAACAGTCTGACTGCGTCAAATCAGAAGCTTAGTAGTGATACGACAACTGCCAGATATGGAACAGGATATCTTGCATGCATGTACCTTGGATGGATGGCAGCAGGAAGTCCGTCCAGTGTGACAGAAAGTAGCCTTAAGACCGGAGTTGACAAAGTTCTGGCAGCAATCAGAGGAAATGATACTACTGATGGAATCGGTCTGGATGCTGCAATCAAGCAGTTTTCAGGCAACAAATATGCTTCCATTTCTGATTTTGAAACAAAATTTGGAACTATGGGAGACGATTCTGTTTCTTTTGTAAGTAAACTGGTAACAGCAGCCGGAACGACAGGTACGGGTGGATTGATTGGTGGAGGATTTAGCAGCTTCAACGCTGCAACAGGTATCCTTTCTGATTCTAATCTGTCCGGAATATCCCTATTTGAATTAAACCCTGCCAAAGGCACAGTGT
This sequence comes from Lachnospiraceae bacterium, assembly GCA_017391545.1. Taxonomy (GTDB): domain Bacteria; phylum Bacillota; class Clostridia; order Lachnospirales; family Lachnospiraceae; genus COE1. The sequence continues at coordinate 1,362 of JAFOYD010000042.1, read as the reverse complement.
ACAATAAGTATCCAAACGGTTATAATGCGCTGTCTGGCGGAAACAAGAAGGATTCAGGCTCCGGAGCTCCTACAAACTGGACAGCAACAGGCGGCACAGGAGGAACGGGTGGCACAGGAGGAACCGGAGGAACGGGCGGCACAGGAGGAACCGGAGGAACAGGCGGCACTGGAACAGGCACAACTGCGGCCGACAGAACTTTCGGCAATGGTGCAGCACTTCATATCGGTGCAGATGCAGATATGAACAATAAGCTGATTGTGTACATTGATGCAATGGATGCTGACAGCATTGGCGTCAGCGAAGTAAATGTGATGACTGAGGATGAAGCAACATTGTCTATTGAACGGGTAAGCTTTGCAATCGCACAGGTATCAAAGCAGCGCTCGGCATTAGGCGCATACCAGAACAGACTGGAACACACAATTAATAATCTTGATAATGTCATAGAAAATACTACCCAGGCAGAGAGTACGATACGTGATACAGATATGGCAGAAGAAATGGTGAAGTACTCTAAGAATACAATATTATCTCAGGCAGGGCAGTCAATGCTTGTGCAGGCAAACCAAAGCAATCAGGGTGTATTGTCACTGATTGCCTGAGAAGATGGGAACAAAAAAAGAGCCGCTTGGGGAAGCGGCTCTTTTCATATGGTAGAATGATCGCGAATGCGTCAGTCCTTACCGGATGTCTGGATTAGCCTAACAGTGAAAGTACACCCTGGTTAGCCTGGTTAGCCTGTGCAAGCATTGACTGGCCAGCCTGCTGTAAGATATTGTTCTTAGAGTACTTCACCATCTCTGTAGCCATATCAGTATCACGAATCTGGCTCTCAGCAGCAGTTGTATTCTCTACAACGTTACCTAAGTTGTTGATCGTGTGCTCCAATCTGTTCTGGATTGCACCAAGTGCAGATCTCTGAGCGGAAACCTTGGCTACTGCGTCAGAGATTGAATCAATGGCGTAAGTTGCTGATGTACCGCTGTCATCCTTAACGTTCAGACCATAGATACCAAGACCTGTTGTGTCCAAAGAAGCGATTTTAACGGTAATCTTATTGTTCATATCAGCATCAGCGCCTACATGGAGACTGAAGTTCAGGTCTTCCTTTGTCTTAGCGATACCGCTTGTGATTGTGAAGTTAATATTACCATCGCCATCTGGATTACCACCATTAGCAATAGTTACATCGGAAGCTTTTTCGTTAGCACCAACATTATTGGCAAGTGTTAATTGCTGTTTCATATAATCATAAGCTTTAGCAGCAGTGATAATAGTAGTATCATTATCGCCTATACCATCGGCACCACCAGCTATATCTAAACCGTTAGCGCCATCCATTACATTATATGTTTTTCC
>JAFOYD010000041.1 GCA_017391545.1 Lachnospiraceae bacterium | reverse complement strand
TGTTCTTTTTACGGCATTTACATCGCTGGCATCAACAGGCACACTGTCCGCAGCCAGCTTTTTGCAGATTCCTGTCTCAATTGTACTGGGAATCGTAGCAGGGGCGATTGTGGGATTGCTGTTGATTCAGTTTTTCAAAATGTTTCATATGAGGGATTCGATCAAGCTGCTGATTATACTGAGTTTGTCCTTTTTGTTAATTGAGCTTCAGAATCGTTTGGAAGGGGTTGTTCCTTTTTCAGGCTTGATTGCGATTATGAGCCTTGGAATCGTAATTAAGAGAAAATATGAAATCCTGGCAAAGAGACTTTCAGGTAAATACAACAAACTCTGGGTGGCAGCTGAAGTATTTCTGTTCGTGCTGGTAGGTGCGACGGTGGATTTAAAGTACGCCGCAGCTGCCGGAATCAATGCGGTATTGCTGGTACTCGGAGCAATTGTATTTCGAATGTCTGGTGTTGCAATATCGTTGATCAAGACGAATCTGTCACTGAAAGAGAGGCTATTTTGCATGGTGGCATATGTGCCAAAAGCGACCGTACAGGCTGCCATCGGAGCGATTCCTCTCACCATGGGATTGCCCTGCGGACAGCTTGTGCTGACCGTCGCCGTGTTATCCATACTGATCACCGCACCATTGGGGGCAGTCGGCATTGATCATTTGTATCGGAGGCTATTAACATAATAAGACAGTTGCCACTAACAAATTATAAACAGAAAATAAAAAGTAAAAAAAGTGTTGACAAGTGGCTGGCTTGGGTATATGCTGTTTCACGTAAATACTTTGACAGTCAAAATATTTGAGAGTCAAATAATTTGATAATCAAAATAAATTGACTGACTATTAATGGTATTGAAGATAAACACGAAATTTATTAAAAAATTTATCCAATTGAAAGGAAGGAAAACACTATGTTAGAAAGAGTAAAGGAAATCATCGAGGAGCAGTTAAATGTTGAGGGCGTAGAGATCACAGAGGAGACACGTTTCAAAGAGGATTTAGAGGCAGACTCACTTGATTTATTCGAGCTTGTTATGGCATTTGAGGAGGAGTATGGCGTAGAGATTCCTTCTGAGGATTTAGAGAAGATCACAACAGTTGGTTCTGTTATTGAGTATATGAAGAACAAGGGTGTAGAGGCTTAATTTACACCGGATTGATATTGTGAAACAGGAGCTTGTATGAAAACAAGAATTACAGAAATCTTAGGAATTGAATATCCGGTCATCCAGGGTGGTATGGCATGGGTTGCTGAGCACAATCTTGCAGCAGCTGTGTCAGAAGCAGGAGGCTTGGGAATTATTGGTGCCGGCGGTGCACCCGCTGAGTTTGTCAGAGAGCAGATTCAGAAGGTAAAGGAAGTTACAGATAAGCCGTTTGGCGTAAATCTCATGCTGATGAATCCGGAAGCAGACGCGATCGCACAGGTGATTGTGGATGAGGGTGTGAAGGTCGTTACGACCGGAGCAGGAAATCCGGCAAAGTACATGGAAATGTGGAAGGCAGCAGGCGTAAAGGTGATTCCGGTCGTTGCCAGTGTTGCCATGGCGAAGCTTATGGAGAGAGGCGGCGCAGACGCTGTTGTCGCAGAAGGAATGGAGAGCGGCGGACACATCGGTTCTACCACAACGATGGCATTGGTGCCACAGGTCGTTGATGCAGTGAACATTCCGGTCATTGCCGCAGGTGGTATCGCAGATGGCAGAGGTTTTGCAGCAGCATTCATGCTTGGCGCAGAGGCAGTACAGATCGGTACACGCTTCGTCGTAGCTACAGAGTCCATCGTGCATGAGAACTACAAGGCAATGCTGATCAAGGCAAAGGATATCGATTCAGCAGTTACAGGTATGTCAACAGGACATCCTGTCAGAAGTATCCGCAATAAGATGACCAAGGAATATCTGAAACTTGAAAAAGAAGGCGCAGATTTCATGGAGCTTGAAAAGCTTACACTTGGTTCACTGAGAAAGGCTGTTGTTGAGGGTGACGTGGTGAACGGTACCATCATGGCAGGTCAGATTGCAGGACTTGTCAAGAAGGAACAGTCATGTAAGGAAATTATATCAGAAATCATGGAGCAGGGTACAGCGCTCCTGAACAAGACATTTTAAACATATGGCAGCAGGCGACAGACAAGAGATGCATGTCGGAGCTTGCTGCCTTCATTATGAAGATAAGAATTGTGTTTTTTTGGAAGGATATGGTGAATATCAATGAGCAAGACAGCATTTATTTTCCCAGGACAGGGTTCACAGTATGTGGGCATGGGAAAGGACTTTTATGATACATACGAGGAAGCAAAGGAAGTATACAAGCTTGCCGGCGAAGTGTCAGGACTTGACATGGAGGAGCTTTGCTTCACTGAAAATGACAAACTGAACATCACAGAGTACACACAGATTGCAATGCTTGCCACAGAGGTGGCAATCCTCAAGGTACTTGAGTCAAAGGGTGTAAAGGCTGATATAACAGCAGGCTTAAGCCTTGGCGAGTATGGCGCACTTGCAGCAGCAGATGTTATGGACTTAAAGGATTTATTCTATATTATCAGAAAGCGTGGTATTTTCATGCAGGAAGCTTATCCTGTAGGAGGAGCCATGACAGCGGTTCTCGGACTTGATACAGAAAAAATCAAAGAAGTCTGTGACCAGACAGAAGGTATTGTGACAATTGCAAACTACAACTGTCCGGGACAGATCGTAATCACAGGTGAGGAAAAGGCAGTTGCAGCAGCAGCAGAGGCACTTGCAGCAGCAGGCGCAAAGCGCTGCGTACCACTTAAGGTAAGCGGACCATTCCATTCAGCACTGTTAAAGGGTGCAGGCGAGAAGCTTGAGCAGGAGCTGATGGGCGTTGAGCTTAGAGATCCTTCCATACCATATATCACAAATGTAAATGCACTTGATGTCACAGAGGCAGCACCAATCAAGACATTGTTAAAGAATCAGGTATCCAATTCCGTATGCTGGCAGCAGACAATCGAGAAAATGATCGCAAACGGCGTTGACACCTTTATTGAAATCGGACCAGGCAAGACATTGAGCGGATTTATGAGAAAGATCAATAAAGACGTAAAGTGCATGAACATTGATAAACTTGCAGATTTGGATAAGGTTTTGGCTGAATTAGCATAAAAACTAAGGAAAGGTAAGGGTATTGTATGTTAACAGGAAAAATCGCGCTCGTAACAGGAGCAGGCAGAGGCATCGGCAGGGAGATCGCACTCACACTGGCTAAAAATGGTGCCACAGTGATTGTAAACTACAACGGTTCGAAGGCAAGCGCTGATGAAGTCGTGGCAGAGATCGAGAAAAATGGCGGCAGCGCCGAAGCAATGCAGTGTAATGTATCTGATTTTGCAGCCAGCGAGGAGTTTGTAAAGCAGGTTCTTGCAAAGTACAAAAAGGTTGACATCCTTGTCAACAATGCGGGTGTTACCAGAGATAATCTGATCATGCGCATGTCAGAGGAAGATTATGATGCAGTTCTCGACACGAACTTAAAGGGTGCATTTAACATGATCAGACATCTCTCACGCAGCTTTATCAAGCAGAGAGGCGGTAAGATCATCAATATCTCATCTGTGAGCGGTGTGCTTGGAAATGCAGGACAGGCAAACTACTCTGCATCGAAGGCGGGTCTGATCGGACTGACCAAGAGTGTGGCAAGAGAGTTTGCAAGCCGCGGCATCAATGTCAATGCAGTTGCACCGGGCTTTATCGATACCGATATGACAAAGAACATGACAGAGGAAGCAAAGAAAGAATTAAATGGCATGATTCCAATGGGAAAAATGGGAAACACAAAGGATATTGCTGATCTTGTAATGTTTCTGGCAGGAGACAGCGCAAACTACATCACCGGACAGGTTATCTGTGTAGATGGTGGTATGGCAATATAAAATAGAGAAAGGCATGGTAACGAAGTATGAAGAAAAGAGTAGTAGTAACTGGAATGGGTGCCATCACTCCGATAGGCAACAGTGTTGATGCGTTCTGGGATGGCGTAAAGCAGGGAAAAATCGGTTTCGGACCAATCTCCTACTTTGATACGACAGACTATAAGGCTAAGCTGGCAGCAGAAGTAAAGAACTTTAATGCCGCTGATTTTATGGATAAGAAAGCTGCCCGCAGAATGGAGCCATTCTGCCAGTTCGCTGTTGCAGCAGCAAAGGAAGCAATCGAAGATGCAGGTCTTGATATGACAAAAGAAGATCCATACAGAGCAGGATGTGCAGTCGGCAGTGGTATCGGAAGCCTTCAGGCGATGGAGAAAGAACACATCAGACTTCTGGAAAAAGGACCTTCAAAGGTAGCTCCTCTTTTAGTACCACTGATGATCTCTAACATGGCAGCAGGAAATGTAAGTATTGCATATAATCTCAAGGGCAAGAGCATTAACGTGGTAACAGCCTGTGCAACAGGTACAAATTCCATTGGTGAAGCATTTAGAACCATTCAGTACGGTGATGCAGACATCATGATCGCAGGTGGTACAGAGAGCTCTATTACACCGATCGGTATCGCAGGATTTACCGCACTGACAGCACTTTCATCATGCGAGGATCCGACACGTTGCTCAATCCCATTTGACAAGGACAGAAGCGGATTTGTCATGGGCGAAGGCGCAGGTATTGTAGTGCTTGAGGAGCTTGAGCATGCAAAGGCGCGTGGCGCCAAGATCTATGCAGAGGTTGTAGGATACGGTTGTTCTTCCGATGCTTATCATATCACATCACCTGCAGAGGATGGCGCAGGTGCAGCCACAGCAATGTTGAATGCAGTAAAGGATGCAGGAGCAGCTCCGGAAGAGATCACATACATCAACGCACACGGTACTAGCACACATCACAACGACTTATTTGAGACAAGAGCAATCAAGCTTGCCTTTGGCGATCATGCAAAGAATATCAAGATTAACTCTACCAAGTCAATGGTCGGACATCTTCTGGGCGCCGCAGGTGCAGTTGAGTTCGTTACCTGCGTAAAAGAGCTTCAGGAGGGATACATTCATCAGACAGTTGGTCTTAAGGAATGTGAGGAAGAGATGGATCTTGACTACTGCAAGGAAAGCAGCAGCCAGGACTTCACATACGCACTCAGTAACTCACTTGGCTTTGGCGGACACAATGCAAGTATCTTAGTTAAGAAGTATACAGAGTAGTTAAACGAAATCGTTGGAAAGAAAAGGTGACACAGATGTCAGTTTATACAGCAAAGGAAATCATGGAAATCATTCCGCACAGACATCCTTTTATGCTCATTGATACGATCGAGGAGCTGGAAGAGGGAGTCAGGGCAGTAGGAAAAAAATGCGTGAGCTTTAATGAGCCTTATTTTGCAGGACATTTTCCCGGAAACCCTGTAATGCCGGGCGTTCTGATCATAGAAGCATTGGCACAGGTCGGTGCGGTAGCGACACTTGGACTTCCTGACTGGAAGGGCAAGACAGCGTATTTTGTCGGCATTGACAAGGCTCGTTTCAAGCAGAAGGTACATCCTGGAGATGTGCTGATGCTTGAGACAAAGATTATCAAAATCAAAGGACCTATCGGCGTAGGAGAAGCTACGGCAACAGTTGATGGAAAGGTTGTATGCAAGGCAGAGCTTACATTTGCAATCGGGTAATGGAGGATTTAAAGTCATGGATAAATCACAGTATATTAAGACTGGAAGAAAATTTCCCGCAAATCTGTACAATAAGCTGGAAGAAAAGCTTAGAAATAAAGAGGTAACGGTTCAGGAAACAACAGAAGCACCAAAAACTGAAAAAGCAGAAGAAAAAAATCTGATCAAGTGTCCGAAATGCGGCAAAATGGTTGATAAGGATCAAGTAGTCAAGAAGAAGTATGTGTGCTATGAATGTGGTGCATATTTCAGGGTAAAGACCAAGAACCGTATTCGTATGGTGGCAGATTACAAGACCTTTGAACCCTGGTTCGAGGATATGGAAGTGAGCAATCCTCTGAACTATGAAGGATACGAGGATAAGCTTGCTGCGGCAAGAGAAAAGACAGGGCTGAATGAGGCAGTTACGGTAGGCAGATGCAAGGTCTTTGGTGAGGACATTGTGCTTGGCGTATGTGATTCCCGATTCATGATGGCAAGTATGGGACATGTCGTTGGAGAGAAGATTACACGTGCAATCGAGCGTGCTACAGAATTAAGACTTCCTGTATTTATGTTCTGCTGCTCTGGTGGAGCCAGAATGCAGGAGGGTATCGTATCATTGATGCAGATGGCAAAGACATCGGCAGCCATCAAGAAGCATGGTGATGCAGGACTTTTATATTGCTCAATCCTGACAGATCCGACAACCGGTGGTGTGACAGCAAGCTTTGCGATGCTCGGTGATGTGATCATGGCTGAGCCTGGAGCGCTGATTGGTTTTGCAGGCCCCAGAGTTATCAAACAGACAATCGGACAGGAGTTGCCGGAAGGATTCCAGACGGCAGAATTCCTTGTAGAGCATGGTTTCGTCGATGGTATCGTAAAGAGAGAAAATCTGAAAAAGACGATTCATTTCCTGATCAAGTCTCATCAGGGCGTAGGAAAAAAGACATATGCTGATTTCAATACGGATTCTCATTGGGAGCTTAGTGAGGAACTGAAAGAGCAGTCATGGTTCTCAAAACCACGCAGCGCATGGGAGAAGGTTAAGGCTGTACGTCAGGTAGAGCGTCCGTCTGCTACAGATTATATGGAGCATATCTTTGATGTATTTGTGGAAGCCCATGGCGACAGAGGCTTTAGCGATGACAAGGCATTGATCGGTGGTATTGGATTTATCGAAGGACAGCCGGTAACGGTTGTGGCTGACTTAAAAGGTAAGGACTTTAAGGAATGCCAGGAGAGAAACTTTGGTATGCCATTACCTGAAGGATACAGAAAGGCACTCCGTCTGATGAAGCAGGCAGAAAAGTTCAACCGACCGATCGTAAGCTTTGTCAATACATCCGGTGCATTCTGCGGACTTGAGGCAGAGGAGCGTGGACAGGGAGAGGCAATTGCCAGAAACCTGCTTGAAATGTCAGGACTTAAGGTTCCTGTATTGTGTATTCTGATTGGAGAAGGCGGCAGCGGTGGTGCGCTTGCTACAGCAGTAGGAAACGAAGTATGGATGATGGAAAACGCGACGTATTCCATTCTCTCACCGGAGGGATTTGCGTCAATTCTGTGGAAGGATTCCAGCAGGGCGCAGGAGGCCAGTGAGGTCATGAACATCACAGCACAGGATTTAAAGAGACTTGGTGTGATCGAGCGCATTATTCCTGAGTTTGGTGGTGCTGACAACAAGACAAGTGCGGCAATCGCAGGTTATATGAAGGAGCACATCAAGGAATTTCTGGAGAAGTATAATGGCAAGTCAGGTGAGGAGATTGCACTTGAACGCTATGACCGTTTCAGAAGCTTCTAATTAAGACAACGAAGTTAAGAGGATTGGAAAATGAGTATAAGCGAATTAAGGATCGGTGACTTGTGCGCACGGATTCCGGTCATACAGGGCGGAATGGGCGTAGGAGTAAGTTTGTCCGGGCTTGCGGGAGCAGTTGCGGCTGCCGGAGGTGTAGGCATCATCTCTACTGCCCAGATTGGCTACCGCGACCCTGACTTTGGCAGACATCCCATAGAATGCAATCTCAAGGCGATTGGCGAAGAGATCAAAAAGGCAAGAGAAAAGGCAAATGGCGGCATCATCGGCGTCAATATCATGGTGGCGACCAGACGCTATGAGGACTATGTAAAAGCAGCAGTTGCAGCAGGTGTTGATCTGATCATATCTGGTGCCGGTCTGCCGATGACATTGCCTGAGATTTCGGGCAATGCCAAGATAGCACCCATCGTTTCCAGCAGAAAGTCGCTCAGCGTCATATCAAAATACTGGCAGAAAAAATACAACAGGAAGCCTGACCTGATCGTTATTGAAGGACCGTTGGCAGGAGGGCATTTGGGTTTTTCCAAGGAAGAAATTGATGCATACACAGTGACCAATGAGAAAAACTATGATGATGAAGTCAAGGCTATTATTGAACTTGCCAATGAACTGGAGGTTCCGGTCGTTGTGGCTGGCGGCATCTATGAACGCAAGGATATGGAACACTATCTTGAGATGGGCGCAAAGGGTGTGCAGATTGCCACACGTTTTGTGACGACCAGGGAGTGTGATGCTTCGGATGCCTACAAGCAGGCATATATTGATGCGAAGAAAGAAGATATCGTTATTGTTAAGAGTCCTGTGGGCATGCCGGGTAGAGCCATACACAATGCCTTTTTGGATAAGGTAGCAGCAGGCGAGCGTTTTATGAGGGGTTGCAGACAGTGTATCATTACCTGTAAGCCGGATACGGCACCTTACTGCATCACAGAGGCACTGATTAATGCTGTAGAGGGAAGGCTTGATGAGGGACTGATTTTCTGTGGAAGTAATGCATACAGGGCAAATAAAATAGAAACAGTAGCTGATATAATGGAGGAATTTTCATAATGACAATTAGAATAACCGGTACAGGCAGTATGCTACCGGAAAAAATAGTGACGAATTTCGATATGGCTGAAATCGTGGAAACTTCTGATGAATGGATACGCGAGAGAACAGGAATTGTGGAGCGAAGAATTTCTACAGGAGATACCGTTGCCACACTATCAGCTAAGGCGTGCAAGAGTGCTTTGGAAATGGCTGGAAAATCTGCTGAGGATGTAGACCTGATTCTGGTGGCTACCTGTTCACCGGAGATGCTGCTTCCATGCTGTGCATGTCAGGTTCAGGATATCATTGGTGCATCCCATGCAGTTGCATTTGACTTGAATGCAGCATGCTCAGGCTTCCTGTTTGCATTGAACACAGCGCAGGCATATATGCAGGCAGGCGTCTATAAAAATGCCCTTGTCGTAGGCAGTGAAGTGTTGTCAAAGATTGTCGACTGGACTGACAGAAGTACTTGTGTACTGTTCGGCGATGGTGCAGGTGCTGCCTTTGTGGAGGCATCCGAAGAAGACATCGTGTGTGACAATGGTCGCAAAGTCGGTATGGAATCGATGGTTCAGGGAGCTGATGGGGCAAAAGGAATGGTTCTTTCCTGCGCAGAGAGAGCGCTGGACAATGCATTTATCACAGAAAAGCAGACTGTGAATCCCTATGTACAGATGAATGGCCAGGAGGTCTACAAGTTTGCCACAAGACAGGTGCCTGCCTGCATCAATGATGCATTGAATAAGGCTGGTCTTACAGTTGATGATGTGGATCTGTTCGTACTTCATCAGGCAAATGTACGAATTATCGAGTCTGTTGCAAAGAGGCTCAAAGCTGATATATCAAAGTTCCCGATGAATCTTGACAGAGTCGGGAATATGTCTTCGGCTACGATACCGGTACTGCTTGATGAACTCAACAGAGGTGGAAAGATTAAGAGAGGTGACAGATTGGTACTGTCTGGCTTCGGTGCAGGACTTACATACGGAGCAAGTGTGCTTGTCTGGTAATCAGAAAATGGAAAAATGGTGAGTAACATGGAAAAAACGACGAGCAGGACATTAAATGAGATGCTGGTAATCCTTTTCAACAATGTCATGGATACAGAGGCGAAGGCGATTATCACAGAGGAATTTAAGGATATCACAAACAATGACATGCATATTATTGAAGCTGTGGGTATTGAAGAGCCAAGAAGGATGTCTGAAATCGCAAAGCGCCTTGGCGTGACCGTCGGTACGCTTACGACCAATATGAACAGCCTTGAGGATAAGGGATATATCGTCAGGGAACGCAGCAAAACAGATAAGCGCGTCGTTTTGGTAGTGCTTACGCCGAAGGGTAAGAAGGCGTATTATCACCATAAGGATTTTCATAAAGATATGATCAAAGCAATTGTAAATGGTTTGGATGAAGAGGAAATGAAGGTCATGATCAAGTGCCTTCTGAATCTCGGAAATTTCTTTAAAGAGCTTGAGGGTAAAAAGGAGCAGGACAGATAGTCCTGCTCTTTCTTTGTTTTTGTGTAATTAGTCTAATTGACAGCATATTTTTGTGGAAACAATTATGCTTATATGATAAAATAAAATTGCAAATATTCCAATAGATAAAATAATATTTTGAAAATATATTGAAATAATGCAAAAAAACTGCCTAAGTAATATATGCTTGGAGGGATTGCGATGGCTTCGTTTACCATACAGGAGTTGGAAAATATGATTACAGTCAATATGGGAGACTTCAAGACCGCAAGAGGCGACAGAAAGCTGATTACCAGAGATCTTGGTTCCTGTGTAGGAATTGCCATGAGAGATCCGCAGACGGGAGTAGGAGGACTTTTACACATTATGCTTCCTCAATATTTGCCATGTCAGTCATCGGAACCGTTCGTGGCAGCCAAATACGCTGACACCGGATTGGATGAGCTGGTGAGGGTACTGGTGCAGCAGGGAGCAAATCGGGAAAGGCTTGTAGCAAAGCTTGCTGGCGCAGCGCATATGATTAAAAGTCCGAATGTTCCGGAGAGCATGGATATATCTTCGAGAAACCTGTCAGCAGTGAGAAAAAAACTGGAAGAACTGAGAATACCAGTGCTTGCTGCTGAAGTAGGAGAGTATCATCCTAGAACAGTCGTTTTTGAACCAGGCAGTGGGACAGTGCGAATCGTCACATCAGGACGGGCAGAAAAAATGATATAATGTGATACAATAGAAATGAAAGGACAGGTGTAACGTATGGGTCAGGAAACGAACGAATTAAACGAGATGGAGATTTTGGAAAGAAATATTATAAGAAAATATAATGAACTTCTCAAAACCCTGCTGGAGGAGGGCGATATGGATACGCTCGAACAGGTCATTACCGATGATGATTATAGAAGCAAACTTATGAATATGCATACGAGCAAACTGATTTCAGAGAATGAATTTTAGGAGTAAAAAAACGAGTAGGAAACTGTCCTGCTCGTTTTTTAATCGGATGCGCTGGCATCCGATTTATTTACTGATTTAAAAGTGACATTGCAAGTTTTCTCTTGTGGCTGCGATAGATGCTGGCAAAGTGGTTATAGAACCAGAAAGCTTCCACAAGTACATGGTTCAGAATACCGATCCGTCCTTTTACGGTTCCCTGGTAGTATTCGCCACCATAGCCTGTCTCTTTCTTTTCTTTAATATATTGGATGAGCTCTGACTCTGTGGAGATCTCAGATTTAATCTCTGTATAAGCAGTTCCGACGCAGTCTGCATGATGAGAGTCGCTTCCGCCAAAAATCGGAAGATTGTACTGGAACGCAAGACGGCGTGCTTCCATATTAGAGTCCTGTGACTCGCATGAGTTAAAGCCCTCTAAAAAGTCAAAGTCTTTCATAATGTCAGGATTTTTCTTGTAAGCGCGGGTGCGAGTAATGCTTAAGTGACGCTCTCCACATGGATGTGCAGGACCGAGGATTCCGCCATGTCTGTGTACGACATCCTGAAGAATCTTGACGGGAAGACCACGGCACTCCATTAATAACAACTTAATGTTTTCGGGAAGAATCACAAGAATATGTCCGGCATCAATTGTATCGTATTCAATACCTTTTAAAACAACAAAATCGCCTATTTGGCCTTTTAGATGATCACGATAATTGCGAAAGCCATTGTAGGAATCATGGTCGGTCACGAGCATTCCATTAAATCCCTTTGATCTTAAAATCTGAATGTATTCAGAAATAGGAATCTTTCCATCCAATGATCCTTCTTTTGTGTGGCAGTGCATATCAAACTTCATAATCATAAATCCTCCAAAAGTATCTTACAAACAGGATTAATTCTCTCAACGATTTCATTGTACGTTATATTTCCCAAATAATCAAACATCAATTTATGGAAATTTAATAAAATTTTTAACAAAATTTTTATAAATAAAATGTGAATTAATTTGTGCGAATTTTCAGAAAATAATTTACTGTGCATATATCTGTGCATATTGGAAAGATTATCAGAAGAAGTATTGTATAAAATAGTCAAAAAACGGGATTGATAGAGGCATACTTGTGCGTTTTCATTCGTATGTCAATATGCGGAGACACTTTATACTTTTTTAATACTGCGTGGAAGTTGACATTGTATAACGCATACACTATAATAATGAACTTAGAGTTAGAGAAAAAGTAAGTGTTGTGTGATATTGTAACTGTTCAGCAGGTCTGCGCATCTACTGCGCTGACCGTGAGAAAGCGTAGTGGAAACAAGCACGAATCCATTTGTGAAGCAAATTTTGCATGGATTTGTGTTCGTAACTATGAGGGTACTGAATAGTTACGTGATGTTTAAGAAGTGGAGGGATATTGTGAAAGAGAAAGTAGTGCGCGGTTATGAGTGGACTGAAAAGTTGATAGCGCAATACAGATCACTGGCAGTCATGGCAGTGTATGCAGCATTTTACCTGATAGCGTTTTATTATCTGGAGCGAAGAACGGTTGCAGTGCATGAGATCAACTTTAAAATTGATGCATATATACCTTTCTGTGAGGTATTTATCGTACCCTACCTCTTGTGGTTCGGATATGTGGCAATTACGGTCGTGTTTCTGTGTATCAAGGATAAAGAGGAAAGCGACAGGCTGGTCGCTTTTCTGATTGCAGGGATGACGATCTTCATCGTGATATCAGCAGTGTTCCCGAACGGACATAATTTAAGACCGAAGACATTTCCCAGAGAGAATATATTTATTGACCTGATCAGACATCTGTATGCGACAGATACGCCGACGAATATACTGCCAAGCATCCATGTATATAATTCCATCGCTATCATGATTGCAGTATGGAGAAGCAGGTGCTTTACAGGACACAAGATCATAAAGGCAGCGATGCTTTTGCTGGGAGTAAGTATCATATGCTCGACAGTGCTGATCAAACAGCATTCGATGCTGGATGTGTTACTGGCGCTTTTGCTGGCGTCTGTGATGTATGCCATTTGTTATAAGAAAGAAACAGTCAGAGAGGGAAAAACAGCCCTTCAGAAATCAGAATAAGGGACTGAATCAATAAAATAGAAATGAGCTGCGTAACCAGGGAAGCTACGCAGCTCATTTCTATTTAAATGCATTTGCTGAAGTTTTAACGATAACGAAGCGAGAGATGTTATCATAGCTTTCTTCGTTCATAAGGAAAACCTTGCGTCCGCTCTTTAATGTGAGCGTCATGGCTTCATTACTGTTGTTTACCTCATCACATACATTATTAAAATTATTTTTTAGAGTTTCAAAACTAAGTTCCTTTGTTAAATCGTTCATATGGGGGACCTCCTTGGGGATAACTGTTATTAGCTATTAAAATTGGGGAATATAGCTAATAAAAATTGTTTTGTGCTTTGAATATATTCAATATACATAATTTTTTTGACAATTTCAAGTTAAAAATCAAATATTATGTAAATGTTTTGAAAATTTGTTAGGTATGACCAAACGAAGCGTGAAATTCAATTAAAAATTGGCAAAAACATAAACGATCTAAATTATTAAACACAAAAAAAGCTTCTGCCGTTAAGCAGAAGCCTTCCTGTTATATTTTATGGTCTGAAACGACATTCATACTTGAAGCTATGAAGACTGAACTGTTTTAAACCCTGATGTAAATTCCGATGTCATTCCTAAGATGTCATATCCACGAAGTAAAACCGATGAGAAAACTGAAGTCGAAGCCTGATGTAAAACAAAGCTGCCGTTCCTGAAGTCTGTCCTGGTGTCTGTTTAAAATCTGATGTACTCAAATATGAAATGCTTACCGTTAAATTCCATAATCCGATATAACAATTAGATTATATCATAGGTTTACGTAACATGATATAGAGAATATTACAGAAAAATGTATCGTATTTATTTTCTATTTTCGTTAAAATATAAAATGATACGCGAAAATAGTACTGATTTCCTAACGAAAATCCTACTGCTGAAGGGGAACAAAGCCTTCAAATATAAAAAGATCAAAGCTTCTTGCAATATTGTCGAGTTCTTCCTGTGAGCGAACGGTCCATGCAACGCTCAGGCTCCGATACAGCTTTCGGCAGATGTTGCGTGAAAGTTCATTTTTATGTTTGCAGTTGTAGGCTATAAAGTCAGGCGATGCATAACAGTTGCCGATCAGGTGGGAAAGCAGAAAATATGGAAGATTAAGCTTCTGCTTTGTGAAGTCTTCTGACAGCTGGCCTCTCACAATATTGGGCCTGTGGGTCTTGTACCAGCGGACGGCAAGAGGGTGAAAGGATTCTATGCAGTACAACCCTTTATAATTGGAAAGAATGTTGTCGCAAATGCTACAAAGTCTGTCTGCATTTTTTTCTACCTTGTATTCGATGATCAGGGGAACCCTTCCACCGACCATTTTTAAGATGTCAACAAAAGCGGGAATACGTTCCTCCGTGCCAAGCAGACGAAACTGCTGAAGCTCTTCAAAAGTATAGTCCTTCAGGTTGCCCTTAACTCCACACATACGATTCAATGTATCATCATGAAAAACGACAGGGATATTGTCCTTGGTAAGATGTACATCAAACTCGATGCCATAGCCAAGATCAGCGGCACGCTTGATCGCAGCATAGGAGTTTTCGGGGAGATTGTCTTCGGTATCAGAGAAGCTGCCTTGTGGTTTTGAAAAGGCAGGATTCATATTGTGAAGCCCCCGGTGGGCATACATATGTCCGTAAAATGGTTTATAGTCAGGACGGCCGTGGATACGGGGCTTGATTGAAATCAGGTACAGGCCTGACAGAATGACAAGTGACAAAACAATGATCAAGATAACAAATAATATCTTCATAGTGCGTAATACCTCTGTTTCTTATGTCATAAGTATATTTTATAAAATTTTTTGTTTCATTTATATCATATCATATATGGATTACATTTTGAATTGTTTTTTAGATGATTTTGGTATATCATATTATCATAAAAAGCTGTAACAGGAAAGGGGAAAGACATGAAGAAAAAAATAACAGCGTTCGTTATGGCCGCCATATTGGCCCTGCAGATGACAGGATGCAATGTGGACATTGATAGTCTTGCGGACAGAGGGAAGGACAGCATCAAAGATAAATTTAGCAATGCCTCACAGGATCAAAAGGATTCCGGGCAGGAGACTTCTGATGACGGGAGCGAGGTCCGATATCAGGATGATTATTATGAGTTTGTAAATGAAGGTCTGCTGTCCCAAATCGACCTTGCTGCTACGGATGCACACTGGGACTGGTTCGGAGAGCTAAATGCAGTGGTGAGCAATGAGATGGAGGATATCATCAGAGATCTGGCAGAGAGCGATGAAGAATTTGAGAAGGGAAGCTCCGAGCAGAAAATCCGAGATATGTACGAGTGTGTGTCAGATATGGAGAACCGCAATGAGACAGGACTTGGGCCTCTGAAACCGCATATGGACAGTATCCGGAATGCGTCGAGTATTGATGAGTATGTTGATGCACTGGCACATTTGAGCGGCGAATTTGGATTCAGCAGTATCGTGGGTGGATATGGAATCATGCAGGATAAGGCTGATTCCAGTGAATATGCAGTGTACATGATGTATGCTGATACGCTGATTGGCAAGGAGTACATTGAAGGGAAAGATACACAGGAATATGTGGATCGCTATCTGGAATACATCAATGACATGCTGATGGAGTTTGGCATGACAGCTGACGAGGCGGCGCAAAGTACTGATTCCATAGAAGGACTGCTGAGAGATATCTGCGCATCAACCTTGACGACAGAGCAGATGTATGATCCGAAGCTTACGTATAATGTATATACGGAGGAGGATCTTCAGAAGCTATATAGCAATGTGGATGTCCCTAAAATGCTGAAGACATTGCGGATAGACGGACAGGATAAATATATAGTGATGGACGTGGAGCAGGCGAAAAAGATCAATTCACTGCTTGTGGAGGAAAATCTTCAGGCGCTGAAGGATTACTCGACTTTTGTCATGCTCAATGACACTGCAAAGTATGCAAATGCGAACTATGCAAAACTGACGGATGATATGAAGAATGCCCTGTATGGCATTACAGAGAGCTGGGGCGACGAGAAGACATGGATGGATCTGACGCAGGATATGCTTCCATGGGATTTTGGAATGATTTATGTGGAGCAGCATTTTTCACAAAAGGATAAAGAGGCTGTAGAGGAAATGATTGGTCAGATCCTGAAAGAATATGAAGCAGTCATAAACAGACAGGACTGGATGAGTGAAGACACGAAAAAGAAAGCGATCAGAAAGCTTGAGACGATGCAGGTGAAAATCGGATATCCTGATGAGTGGCCTGCGGCACGTGATATGATGCAGGTTACACCGATTTCAGAGGGAGGAAGCCTGTTGTCCAATATGCTCACAAGTATGCAGGTGGCCATCGATGACAGTCTCAGTAAGCTTGGCACGAAGGTCGACCGGTCAGAATGGGATGTACCGCCACAGACCATCAACGCCATGTATGATCCGCTGAATAATGAACTTGTATTTCCGGCCGCCATTCTCCAGGCTCCATTTTATGACAGTGACAACAGCTATGGTGCTAATATGGGCGGAATCGGATTTGTCATCGCACATGAAGTAAGCCACGCCTTCGATTCGAGCGGCGCATTGTATGATGAGTATGGCAACTATAATGTATGGTGGACAGATGAGGAGCTTGCGGAGTATGACAGATTGTCCCAGTCTATTGTGGATTATTATGGTAATTATGAAATGATGGGGACAAAGGTCAATGGTGAGTTGACGCTGATGGAAAATATTGCGGATCTGGGAGCCATGACCTGCATCGCATCCATTATCGGTGATGATGCGAAAGCACTTGATGAGGCATTTGGTCAGATGGCGTATAATTGGGCAAGTGAGGATACGGCAAGCTTTATGATGTATCTGCTCAACACGGATACACATGCACCGAATAAGGTGCGCGTTAATGCAGTTTTAAGTTCCTGTGATGCATTTTATGAGATTTATGACATCAAGGAGACCGACGGCATGTATGTGGCACCAGAAGACAGAGTGGGAATATGGAAATAATGATAGGAATATATAAGGGGACATTACGATGAAGAGAACAACAAAAACAGGAGTAAGGATAGCAGGTGCGATGCTGGCAGCAGTGATTGGCATGTCATCTGTTCAGGTAATGGGCAGCAATGTGGCTCTGCAAAAGGTATATGCAGTAGAGTTTACCGTGACAGAGAGCAAGGCAGTGCTTTACAGCAATGAGAATACAAAGGTATACAAACAGCCGGATGCAAATTCAACAGTTGTCACTGTCATTGCAAAAGACATTCCGGTAAATGTAACAGGTGTGACATCAAACGGATGGTTTCAGATTTCATTGAACGGAACCTATTATGTTCCGGGAAATGGTCTTGTTTCAAAAAATGCAGATGCCTCTGCGTCTGTCGTTTCGGAGACTGACATCACAAAGCTTACGAAGGGAACGTTCTCCTTTTTCAAAAACTCTGAGCTGAGTAAGTTTGATAAAAGTGACATCGAGGACATGGATGAAAATACCTATATCAAGTATCTGGATTCTTTCCTGATGGGGTATGCTATGCCCGACTACTGCATCCTGCAGGACAGCGGCAAGCTACTGAAGGAGGTATATGACAGCGAGGCGAAACTGGACCAGAAAGTGGCATCCATGACCATGCAGACATATCTCCTGAATTATAGAAATAATTATTTGAGTGACAGTCTGGCGGGACCCTTCCGCAATGAAAAGGATTTAAAGCTGGCGCTCAACAGAGCCATACGCTATAATATAGAAACTTTTGGGGCGGTGTATCGCAATTCTTCCATCGGTGATGATGAGACGAAGATCAAGAAGCTGATGGAAAATGTGGTCAATCAGATGAAGGCGGAGCAGGGGGTATCCTTTACGTGCCGCATGGAGTACGGCGACTATAAGACGAGCGATGGCAGCGAGGGAAAAGGCTGGATCATCGAATTTACAAAAAAGGATTAAAGGATGAACAAAAACGAACATATTGTGAATGCAGACAGTGAGGGACGTTTTTACTGTAGGGCAGTTGACAGCATACTGAATTACAAAAAAGATGAACAGGTATGTGGACGTGGCTGTCCCTGCTATGTCATGTGCAGGGATGGCAGGTTCATATGTCGCTACGAGGATAAAGGGATGGAGGAAAGGCCAGCCCTTTTTCCGATTGTCGAGGGATTGAATCCGGGACTTGGCAAGGCTTATGAATACGCTGCAAAGGCGCATAAGGGACAATACCGGAAGGGAACACAGATTCCGTATCTGGCCCATATCATCACCACAGTGGGCTATACCATGGAGCTGACAGACGACATCGAGGTACTGCAGGCTGCCATCCTCCATGACACAGTGGAGGATACAGATGTGACCCTGGATGATTTAAGAAGAGAGTTCGGTGACAGAGTGTCACGGCTCGTCGAGGCTGAAACGGAGAATAAGCGACATGGAATTCCAGCCTCAGACACATGGGAAATCCGAAAAAGTGAAGCCATCGAGCACTTAAAGGACAGGGAAGCTGATGTGAAGATGATCGTTCTGGCGGATAAAACTGCCAACCTGGAATCGCTTGTGAAAGAGTGGCGACAGGTCGGGGATACTGTGTGGGAAAAATTCAACCAGACAGACAAGAGAAAACAGGCATGGTATTTCAAATCGATCAGAGAACGACTGACGGAATTATCTGACACAAGTGTCATGAAGAAGTTTGATGAATACATAGAGCTATTGTTTGATGAAAGGCAACTATAAAATACGTGTAACGATGAGGAGACGGAATGGTTACAAATACGTTAGGGAAAGGTGAAGTTTGGAATGAGTGAAGCAATTGTGACATTGAAAAAGAGAGAGGGCAGAAGTCTGAAAGCAGGCGGTCTGTGGGTCTATGATAACGAGATCGACACGATCATGGGAACCTTTAAGAATGGTGATATTGTGGCAGTACATGATTTTGACGGATATATGATGGGACGCGGTTTCATCAACCAGAATTCCAAGATCAGAGTGCGCATGATGACGCGCGACAAGGAACAGCTCATTGACCATGATTTCCTAAAACGTAGAGTAGAGGCAGCATGGAATTATCGCAAAGATACGGTGGACACTTCATCCTGCCGCGTGATCTTTGGAGAGGCAGATTTCCTGCCGGGAATTGTCGTGGACAAATACGAGGATATTCTTGTCGTAGAATCGCTGGCACTGGGCATTGACTGCTTTAAGAACGAAATCGTGGAGCTTGTGAAAGCGTGCATGGCTGAAGACGGGATAACGATTCGGGGTGTCTACGAGCGAAGCGATGCAAAAGAGCGGGAAAAGGAAGGCTTAAGAAAGGTAAAAGGGTTTATCGGTGAGCCGTTTGATACGAATGTAGAAATTGTGGAAAATGGCGTTCACTACATTGTCGATGTGGAAAATGGACAAAAGACTGGATTTTTCCTCGACCAGAAATACAACAGGCTTGCCATGCAGAAAATCTGTAAGGGTAAAAGAGTGCTTGATTGCTTTACACACATGGGAACATTTGCGCTCAATGCCGGAATTGCAGGTGCAAGCGAAGTCACAGGGCTGGATATCTCTGAATACGCAATCGAGCAGGCAAGAAGAAATGCCGCATTGAATCAGTTAGAGGATACCGTGCATTTTCGGTGTGCCAATGTGCTGGACGAGTTGCCAAAACTTGCAGCAGCAGGTGTCCAGTATGATGTCGTCATCCTGGATCCACCTGCTTTTACCAAATCAAGAGAAGCTACCAAAAATGCAATCAAGGGCTATCGCGAAATCAATATGAAGGGCATGAAGCTGGTAAAGGACGGCGGTTATCTGGCGACCTGTTCATGCTCCCACTTTATGACACAGGAGCTTCTGGCAAAGACAGTCAAAGAGGCTGCAAAAGCAGTGCATAAACGCTTAAGACAGGTAGAATTCAGAACCCAGAGCCCCGATCATCCGATCTTGTGGGCGGCGGATGAAAGCTATTATCTGAAGTTCTATATCTTTCAGGTGGTGAACGAACACTAAGGTGTTCGTGAGAAAAGTAAGTGCGTGAATGTTGCTGAAAAGCTTGATTTTCAAGGGATTGAAGGCATTGGGTGCTTATTAAAAGAACCTCGTAAAGTATCGCAAAATATCGTAATACAGTGATAAAAAGTGGTAAGAAAAGTGGTAAGGCTGAGTGGTAAGCACCTGAAATGTAACGAGTGGTAAGCTTATGGGAAAACGGTATGTTTTATCTATCATATAACAAAAAGATAACCGCAGACTAACGAAGAACTAACAGTGAACTAACGACATATATCTATTTTTATTAGCCTGAAAGTGATATTATTATCATGGACAACAAAACGAGTGGTGATTAGTTGGTCTATCTTGTAAGACTCATATAAAACTAATAAAATTACGTATAAAGCTCATAAATGACTAATATTTGTATACTTTTATTTGAATTCAGTTAGTGCTATGATGATGATGGAGAAAGATGAGGCTACAGAAGACTACAAAAAATATCAATAGAATTACAATATTGTGATTTTTTTGAGGTAGAGTCCATGATATCATTATTATGGAAGTTGTGAACACAGAGTGATCGAGTAATATCGGTTGCTCTTTTTTTATGTCTGGAAGGAGGGAAAGGATGGAACTTACAATGAGAGAAAGAAATACAAGTGGTACATAGCAATTTACTGTCGCACAAGGGAAGAGTTGTGTAATCATCATAATGATAATAATGCCACTTGAACGCTCATTGGTTTAGATAATCGATGGGT
>JAFOYD010000040.1 GCA_017391545.1 Lachnospiraceae bacterium | reverse complement strand
TTCATCAAGTCTTCTGATACAATCGCTTGTCGCAATCGTATAGATGGTCTTTCCATCCTGAAACTCCTGCATGATCGTATCATAGTTGACTTCCTTCGTCTCAATAGAGAAGAACTGGTTCAGCTCCTGATAGACCTTCAGACTCGCAATCGATTCTGTATTGTAGATATCGATCAGCGACTTGTCATCACCTGCTGTTCCCCCTACTGAGATATAATTTCCGATAAAAAAGTAATTATAAAAGATATCGGAGACATCCCACCGGAAGAAATACTCAACATTCTCCGGTGCAGAATACTGATCTGCAAACCTGAGGATATCGGCAATAGATGACGGTACAAGCTGCTCAGCTGTCACAGGCTCTGCCTCTTCTGTCTGATCCTCCTGTGCTTC
This sequence comes from Lachnospiraceae bacterium, assembly GCA_017391545.1. Classification (GTDB taxonomy): domain Bacteria; phylum Bacillota; class Clostridia; order Lachnospirales; family Lachnospiraceae; genus COE1. The sequence goes on along the minus strand of JAFOYD010000040.1, from coordinate 9,903 downwards.
CCCTTCCTCACTACCTACACCGTTTGCCTCATCTGCGATCTGCTGCAGATAGGTCTTGTTGTACAAAAGTGCACTTGTCTCAAAATAAAGGGGACATCCTACATATTTTCCATCATACGTGACTGCATTCTGTGCCGCCCGATTAAAAAGAGAAGCATCATATACGGATGACGTATCCGAAAGCTCTGTTGCAAGTCCTGCCAGATATGCTTTTTCCAGAGAATCGTTTGACAGGATATAGAGATCCGGCGCATCCCCGTCCCTGTCGATGCTTGCTTTGTTGATGGCTTCAAGGTACTCCAATCCTGATACAAGCTTGACTTCCACACGAATGTCTGTACGATCATAAAATTCCAATGCCTTGTTTGCCAGGTAATCCGTCAGCGCATCGTCTGTGTACCACAGATGGATCGTTTCCTTTTTTCCGAGTCCTTTGTCCGACTGCCCGCTATCCTTTGGCAATATTCCAAAAAAGTAGACCAACAGTATCACAGCTACTGCCAGAAGCAGCGCTGCCACACCAAGCAGTCTCATTTTTATTTTGTCATGTCTCATTCAATACACTCCATATTTTACATTTCCTTTAGACTTGCATCAAGGATTGCAATCATGTCATCGACGTCTTTCTTTGAAGCAATAAGTGGTGGGATAAAGCGGATCACATTTACACCTGCATTGATCAGCAAAAGCCCCTTCTCCATCACCTTGTTGATCACAGCAGCGACCGGCTCGCTAAACTCCAGTCCCTGCATGAAGCCTACGCCTCTATGTGCCTTAATGACATCATATTTCGCAGCAAGTTCATCTAATTTTTCATACAGATAAGCACCAGTCTCATTGACATTGGCTAAAATGTTCTGCTCCTCAAAGAGGTCAATGACCTTTGATATGGCAGTACATGCAAGCGGGTTTCCGCCATAAGTAGTACCATGATCGCCACTTGTCAGGGACTGTGCAGCCACTTTTTCTGTCATCATAAATGCACCTACAGGAACACCACAACCGATTGCCTTGGCACTTGTCATAATATCAGGCTTCACACCATATCTCTGCCATGCATACATAGAACCTGTACGTCCCATACCACACTGAATCTCATCAAGAATCAGAAGAATGTCACGCTCATCGCACAAAGCCCTTACCTGCTTTAGAAATTCTTCTGTAGCAGGATAAATGCCACCCTCGCCCTGTACAGTCTCGAAAATAATCGCACAGGTCTTGTCCGTAACAGCTGCCTTGACACTCTCGAAATCATTAAAGTCAGCAAATTTGATATTGCCGATCATCGGCTCAAATGCCTCTCTGTAGTGTGGATTTCCGGTAACAGAAAGTGCTCCCATTGTCCTTCCATGGAAGGAATGGTTCATCGCAATAATCTCATGATCGGTATGTCCATCACGCAAAAAAGCATACTTTCTGGCCGCCTTGATCGCACCTTCAACTGCCTCAGCACCACTGTTCGTAAAGAAGATCCTGTCCATGCCGGAGATTTTTTTCAGCTTTTTTGCCGCCTCTATGGCAGGGATATTATAGTAGTAGTTTGATGTGTGAATGACCTTGTCGATCTGGTCTTTGAGCGCATCATTATATGCTTTATTATTGTATCCAAGTGCAAATACTGCGATTCCTGACACGAAATCAAGGTACTTTTTGCCTTCGATATCATACAGATACATACCATCGCCCTTATCCCATACAATCTGATAGCGGTTGTATGTATGCAGCAGAACCGACTCTGCCTCATCGATATATTCTTTCATATTCATATCAATCACCTTACCTTCCGATTACATGTCTTTATCCATGTCTTCTAAATCCTCATCCTTGACGATCGCCGTACCAATACCATTTCTGGTGAAAATCTCAAGAAGCAGGCAGTGTGGGATACGTCCATCAAGAATATGTACACGGTTAACACCATTTTTGATCGCACTGGTACAGTTATTAAGCTTCGGAAGCATACCGCCCCCGATAAAGCCATCTGCAATCAGTTTGTCTGCCTGTGAAGCAGAAATTCTTGAAATGAAGGATGACTTATCGTTGATATCCTTGTACAGTCCCTCGATGTCCGTAAGGAACGCAAGCTTCTCTGCGCCAACTGCTTTTGCGATTGCACAAGCTGCATCGTCGGCATTGATATTGTAAGTCTGGAAATCATCGTCAAGTCCGATTGGTGCCACGATCGGCAGGAAGTCCTTCTCAATCAGATCGAACAGCACCTTGGGATTAACCTCCTTGATATCTCCGACAAATCCGATATCCTGTCCGTCAGAATACTTCTTCTCCACCTTTAACAGTCCGCCATCCTTGCCGCTGACACCGACAGCCTTCACGCCAAGCTCCTGGACCATGGTGACAAGACTTTTGTTCACTTTATTCAAAACCATCTCTGCGATTTCCATCGTTTCTTCATCAGTGACGCGCAGACCATTGACAAACTTCGCCTCCTTGCCGACCTTGCCGACCCATCGGCTGATTTCCTTGCCACCGCCATGCACGATAATCGGCTTAAAGCCGACAAGCTTTAACAGTGTAACATCCTTGATGACGTTTTTCTGAAGCTCCTCATTGCTCATGGCGCTTCCGCCATACTTTACCACGATATACTTTCTGTTGAATTTCTGTATGTAAGGGAGTGCCTCAATCAGTACCTCCGCCTTCGTCAATATACTGCTCATATCCTGTTCGTTCATTTTTCTTATCCTTCCTTTGTATGATATTTCATAACTATTCAGTACCTTCATAGTTACGAGAATTCAAATCGTTATGACCGGTAGTCTGCGTTGATCTTTACATAGTCATATGTCAGGTCGCAGCCCCATGCAGTTGCCTGTGCTTCACCCTCATGCATATCTACATATATGGTCACTTCCGAAGCCTCCAGTATTTTCACAGCAAGTTCCTCGTCAAATACGATTGGCGTGCCCTTGTCAAATACCTGCAGACGTCCCGCCTTACTCTCAAAGAACAACTCTACGTCATTCTGGTCGAACTGTGCACCGGAATATCCCATCGCGCACAGGAAACGTCCAAAATTCGCGTCACAGCCATAAATTGCTGCCTTTGACAAATTGCTGCCTACGATTGCCCTGGATAATGTTCTTGCATCCTCCTTGCTCTTTGCATTGACAACCTTTGCCTCAAAAAGCTTCGTTGCACCTTCTCCATCACCAGCCATTTTCTTTGCAAGGAACTCACAGATAAAACGAAGCGCCTCTGCAAAGATCTGATAATCCTCATTCTTTGCTGTAATCGTTTCATTCCCGGCAAGACCGTTAGCCATGAGCAGAACGGTGTCATTTGTGGAAGTATCCCCATCGACTGTGATCATATTGAATGTATCCTTTATCACATCACTCAATGCTTCCTGTAATAAGTTCTTCTCAATTGCAAGATCAGTTGTCAAAAATCCTAACATGGTGCACATATTGGGATGAATCATTCCTGATCCCTTGCTCATACCACCCAGTGTTACCGTCTTTCCTGATATCTCAAATGTCACTGCAATTTCCTTATGAATCGTATCCGTTGTCATAATTGCCTTTGCTGCCGCTGTTCCGGCTTCCTTGCTGTCATCTAAAGTCTTGCTCATCATGGCAACACCATTGACCAGCTTTTCTACCGGAAGCTGCATTCCAATGACACCTGTTGATGCCACTGCAACATTTGAATATGGTATGCCAAGCTCTTTTTCCACTGCTTTTGCAGTCGCTTCACATGCATCAAAGCCTTCCTTTCCGGTACAGGCATTTGCGATTCCTGAATTGACGACAACAGCCTGCATCGGATCTCCCGAATATACGATTTTCTGATCCCACTGAACACATGCCGCTTTTACAACATTGCTTGTAAATGTCCCTGCGCACACACACGGCTTAGCAGAATACACCATTGCCATGTCCGTTCTATTCTCATACTTGATATTTGCTTCGCAACAAGCTGCCTGAAATCCTTTTGCTGCGGTCACTCCGCCATCGATTACCTTCATATACAGTTTCCTTCCTTTCTTATGAATTAAATTTATTGATTAAATTTAACGATATTCTCTGTATTTAATACAAAATCATAATAATTCAAATCTTCCCGTTCGATCCAACCTACATGGTGCCAAAATGCATTTCCAATATCATTTACCGTGAAAGCAATCAGACACACCTTATTGATTTCTTCTTTTCTTAATGCTTCCATGCAAAATACAACCATGCTCTTTCCAATGCCACGTCTTCGATATGCCGGATCGACACACACATGATACAGACAGCCGCGTCTGCCGTCATGACCACACAGAATCGCTCCCACGACCCTGCCATCCTCAACAGCCACCACACTTGTCGTCGGATTTCTCTTTAAGAAACGCTCTACGCCCTCTCTCGAGTCATCAATACTTCTGATGGCAAATCCTTTAATTGTCATCCAAAGTGCATGTACCTGATCATAATCTTCAATCGTCATCACTCTAACCATACGTTGCGCCGTCCTCTCTGATATCGCTAAACAGTTACTCTTTTCTCTGTTTCCCATAAAAGGTCATTTTATATCATAGTTTATAATAGGAATAAATACAACCACTTTTCGACAATTCATCATGCCTTATTGCATTGCATATGCATTTTTATGCGTTCCGTTTGTATATTATTCATGATATATAAACCTATTTTACGCTTTTATGCATTTTTGTCAATAATATAATGAATAATTTTACACTTGATTTATATTCTGTATTGATGTATAGTTACATTAATGAAACAAAAAAATTCATAATACAAAAGGAGAATACACTTATGAAAGAAAAAGTAGTACTTGCTTATTCAGGTGGTCTTGATACCACTGCCATTATTCCATGGTTAAAGGAAAACTTTGATTATGAAGTAATCTGCGTCTGCATCGACTGCGGACAGGAGGAGGAGCTTGACGGACTTGAGGAAAGAGCAAAATCCTGCGGTGCCGAGAAGCTTTATATCGAGAATGTAATCGACGAATTCTGCGACGAGTACATTGTTCCATGTGTACAGGCAAATGCTATTTATGAGAATAAATATCTTTTAGGAACATCTATGGCAAGACCTTTGATCGCCAAGAAACTGGTTGAGATTGCCAGAAAAGAAGGTGCTGTCGCAATCTGCCATGGTGCAACAGGTAAGGGAAATGACCAGATTCGTTTCGAGCTTGGCATCAAGGCCCTGGCTCCCGATATCAAGATCATCGCAGCATGGAGAAATGACAAGTGGACCATGGATTCCCGTGAGTCAGAGATCGAATACTGCAAGGCGCACGGCATTCATCTTCCATTCTCAGCAGACAGCTCCTACAGCCGTGACAGAAACATCTGGCACATCAGCCATGAGGGACTTGAGCTTGAGGATCCTGCAAATGAGCCAAATTACGATCATTTACTCGTTCTGGGCACAACACCTGAAAAAGCTCCTGATGAAGGCGAATATGTAACCATGACCTTTGAAAAGGGTGTTCCGAAGTCTGTAAACGGCAAGGCAATGAAGGTTTCTGATATCATCAGGGAATTGAACAGACTCGGTGGTAAGCATGGTATTGGTATCATTGATATCGTTGAAAACCGTGTTGTAGGCATGAAGTCACGTGGCGTATATGAAACACCTGGCGGAACAATTCTTATGGAGGCTCATCAGCAGCTTGAGGAACTGATCCTTGACCGCGATACCTATACCTTAAAGAAGGAACTGGGCAACAAGTTTGCTGATACTGTCTATGAAGGCAAGTGGTTCACACCAAAGCGTGAAGCTATTCAGGCTTTCATCGAGAAGACACAGGAATATGTTACAGGTGAAGTGAAGTTCAAGCTTTACAAAGGCAATATCATCAAGGCTGGTGAGACAAGCCCTTATTCATTATACAATGAGAGCATCGCATCATTTACAACAGGTGATTTATATGACCATCATGATGCAGAGGGATTCATCAACCTCTTTGGCCTGTCATCAAAGGTTCGTGCCATGAAGATGCAGGAAGTAAATAAGAATAAATAAATCATGACAGTATTAGGCATCCTTGCGACATATCTGATTCTGATCAACCTATCCTCCTTTGCCATGATGGGGATTGATAAGAGAAAGGCAGAGAAAAAGCTCTGGCGCATACCGGAGTCCTCACTTTTTATCATCGCCATCATCGGCGGAAGCATCGGTTCGATCATTGGTATGAGGGTATTCCATCACAAAACAAGACACTGGTATTTTGTATATGGGATGCCCCTGATACTCTTGTTACAGATTTTATTAATAATAGCCATTATAAAATCTCCACTACAGATTTCCATCATGTAGTGGAGACTTTATTAACTAAATTTCAAGAAAGAGGTGTATGATTCGTGCACGTAGCAATTTGTGATGATAACGTAGCAGACAGAAAGCATATCGAGCGCTTACTTTCAAGAGAATCTGATAAGCGAGCAGGCAGCACAAATATCCTGTATATCGACTCCTATGGGAATAAAGACCACTTTTTATCAGGCAACCCACTGAAATACAATATTATTTTCATGGACATGTGCTCTGAGCCTGGAATTGTAGAAGAAATTCTGGAATATCTGGAAAGAGCCGGCTACAATGCCCCTTTAATACTTTATTCCTCCAAGATCGACTACACTGCTATCCCAGATCTTCCAAGCTATATCATACATGCAAAAAAGCCCTATATCACTGAACCTCTGCCCGATTATCTGAGCCTTGGTGATGCAAACGCTGCCCAAAGTATTGTCACTGTGTTCATTCACAAAGAATCTATTATCAACGAGGTTCCAAAGGATTCCATCATGTATGCACTCCAGAATGAGGCAGGATGCACGCTATATCTGAGTGATGGCGCACCTGTAAAGGTTGATGAACCGATTGGTGATCTCCGCCAGATTTTCGAACCTTTCGAGGAATTTAAACGTGTCAACAAGAACAGTATTGTGAACTTTAAATATGTCTCAAAAGTAAAACTGTTCACAATCATTATGAAAGATACAACCAGATTTTTCATGTCTCCCTTATTGCACAAGGAATACAAATGGCTACTGGAAGAAATGGAAATGGAAGAGGAATAGTGGAGTTATATCGTAACGATAACTCCACCCTCATTGGCATACATGCTGCTGATTCCCGCTGTATCCATAACAATCGTTTCCTTCAAGTGTATCTTATCTTCGATACACTTGCGCACACTTTCTGCTGCCTTTAAGTTATTGCAGTGTGTAATGATCAACCGCTTTTTCTCCGGATCTACTACCTCACTGATTGCAAGCTCTGCAAGCTTTTTCAGTGCTTTCTGCATACCGATGCACTGTCCGCGCTGTATGATATTGCCATCAGCAGCGCCCATCACTGGCTTAATATTTAATGTAGATGCTACCAGTGCCTTCACTTTGGAAAGTCTGCCGTTCTTTCTGAGCGTCTCAAGATTCTCAAGGACAAAGTAGGTATTCATATGATTTACAAATGTTTCAATCTGCTCTGTAATCTCCTGAAAGGACAATCCCATCTCCTCAAGCTCCATGAGTTTGCAGACAATCTGTGTCTCACCACAGGATGCTGACTTGGAGTCCACCACATAAATGTCCTTTTCGCCACAATTTTCATGATACAGATTTTTGCCCAAAACTGCACTGTTATAGCTTCCACTAAGCTTTGATGACAGTGTCACCACATACACATGGTCTGCCTCTGTCTGATATGCCTTCATGTATCGTTCCGGCGAAGGGCAGGCTGACTTTGGGCACTCCGGGCAGGCTGCGACCGCATCCAGGAATTCCCGCTGATTGAAGCTTTCATCATCCTGTTTCTCATAATCATCGCCAACAATCAGTGTCAATGGTACACTTTCAAAACGCTCATCTTTTTTTAACTCCTCCGGTATTTCACAGCAACTGTCTACAACTATTTTAAAGCTCATTATACTACTACCATGCCTTTCATATTGTATTTAAATTTTCATATCATATATTTTATTTAACTATTTTATGTAGTTTTCATAACTATATTTCATGTTAGCATAATATCCTTCATTTGAAAAGGGGGAAATATTTATTTAAATAGACATGAACCATTTCTATATGCTATACTACGACATAGAAAAAATGTAAGAAAGGAACACCATGACAGCATTACAAATCAAAAACACCAAGAATTTTATGAACGCATTATTGATCTCAGAGCAATTTGACACCTTTCTCGTCGAGGAAGCAACCATTACGACTTTTAATACCTTTCATATAGATGGACATACCGTAAAGGACTTCTTCACCAGCGATGAGCTTGAAGCAGGTGCCCCTGCTGACTTTTCGCTTTGGAAAGACATTCGTCCTGTCTGCTTTCAGATTATCAAGGGTAAAAAAACACCCGTTTCGTTTTCAGTGTTATTACATGCAGACAATCAGATCATAGAAAAAATAGCTGCAACTCCCGAATGTGAGGTCGCAGCTAGTCTGATTCGTTCACTTGTACTCAATATCCGCTACTCAGGCGGTAAGGTAACATGTGTTACTGGAAGTGCTTTCACCACATTTATCATGGACAAGAGTGTCGATAAGCTATGGGATGCTTATGTACGGCAGCTTCTCACAAAGCTCGGACTCGACTTTGAGGAAGCCTAGTGTATTAGTATAATTATGCTTTTGTCATCTTGGATCTGAAGATCAGGCTCGCAATGTATCCAAAGATCAGTGCCGCGCTGCAACCTACTGCTCCATTCGTAAAACCGCCCTTGAACAGTCCAATAAATCCATCCTTGTCGATTGCCTCTTTTACGCCTTTCATAAGGATGTTTCCATATCCAAGAAGTGGTACATTGGCACCTGCACCTGCATACTCTGCAAACGGCTCGTACCAGCCCAAAAAGCTGATCACTGCACCGATACATACCAACAACACCATGACACGCCCAGGCAGCATTTTCGTTCGGTCCAAAAGAATCTGTGCCAAAGCACAAATCACACCGCCAACCCAGAATGCATTGATATAATCCATCATAAAACACCACATACCTTTCCTTTTATCTAGAAACAGTATGTGGTGTTTTCTTTATTTTATCCATGTTATTTGAATTTTTTGATTCTCTTTGCAAGTTCAATCACAATCTCACGTATGTTTTTATTTTCACAATCAATGACAAGATTTGCATATTTTTCATAAAGCGGAACTCTTTCATCATACAGCGAGCGAAGCGTCTGTCCTTCTCTAAGCACAACACCGCGTTCCTCCAGATCACCAAGTCTCTCCTCAATGCTCTTGTACGACAGTTGAAGATAACATATGGTTGCGATTTGATTCAGATGCTCCATCGCCTTCTCACAGTAGACCACACTCCCGCCTGTAGCAATTACGGCAGATTTAGGATTGAGTGAGGCGTTGACACGCCCTTCAATCTCAAGAAAGCCATCTAATCCATGCTCATCGATCAGTTCATGAAGCTTTTTTTCCTCCTGCTCCTGTATCACGAGATCAGAGTCCATAAATGACATGCCCAGATTTTTGGCAAGTACGACACCTATGGTGCTCTTGCCTGCCCCCGGCATACCAATCAGCACTACATTCTTCATCCGGTCTTCCTCACTATTTGCCAAGATAAGCAATAACCTCTACTTCACAGAGTACGCCCTTTGGAAGATCCTTTACCGCAACACAGCTTCTTGCCGGATTCTGCGTAAAATACTTGGCATATACTTCATTAAACGCTGCAAAGTCAGCAATCTCTGCTAAAAAGCAAGTCGTCTTTACAACATTGTCATAGGTCGCTCCTGCTGCCTTTAAGATTTCTCCTACATTGATCATAGACTGTTCTGCCTGTGCCGTAATGCCCTCTGCCTCCACATTGCCTGTAGCAGGATTAATGGGTATCTGACCTGATGCATACAGGAAATCTCCTGCGATGACAGCCTGTGAATATGGT
>JAFOYD010000039.1 GCA_017391545.1 Lachnospiraceae bacterium | reverse complement strand
ATCTATGCTACAATGTAAATATCATCAAGATTTCGGAAACGGAGGAAAGAGCATTGGAGCACAAGAAAAAAGAATCGGCTGTCGTTTACAGGCAGCAGGAAATTGCAACAGATATTTATGATATGTGGATTGACACCTTGCTTGCCGCGCAGGCAAAGCCGGGGCAGTTCATCAGCGTGTATACACAAAATCAGTCAGCGCTGTTACCACGCCCCATCAGCATCTGTGAAGTCGACAGAGAGAACAGCAGACTTCGTATCGTCTACCGCGTGGCAGGAAAAGGAACAGCCGAGTTTGCAACTTACAAGGCAGGTCATCGCGTGGACGTGCTTGGTACACTGGGAAATGGGTTTCCGCTCGAAAAGGCAGAGGGGAAAAGAGTCTTTCTGATGGGCGGTGGTATCGGCATCCCACCGATGCTGGAGCTTGCAAAGGAAATCAAGGGCGCCGCATCAGTCGACATCATCGTAGGCTATCGCAATAACGAGCTTTTCCTTGCAGAGGATCTGGCAAAGTATGGACAGGTGCATGTGGCAACTGAGGACGGAAGCGAAGGCACAAAGGGCAATGTCATGAATGCCATAGAAGCCAAAGGACTTGAGGCAGATGTCATCTTTGCGTGCGGTCCTATGCCGATGTTAAGGGCAATCAAAAAGTATGCAGCAGACAAGGGCATCAAGGCATATATCTCACTCGAGGAACGCATGGCATGTGGCGTAGGCGCATGTCTTGGCTGTGTCGTAAAGACAAAAGAAGTCGATCATCATTCTCATGTGAACAATGCGCGCATCTGTACAGACGGACCCGTGTATGATGCAGAAGATGTAGAAATCTAAGGGGGGCAGACAAATGTTAAATACAAAGATCAATATTGCCGGTGTTGAGTTTAAAAATCCTGTGATGACAGCATCGGGAACCTTCGGCTCCGGTATGGAGTATTCCAAGTTCGTAGACTTGAATTGCCTCGGCGCAGTTGTGACAAAGGGCGTGGCAAATGTGCCATGGGAAGGCAATCCTACCCCCAGAGTGCAGGAGACTTATGGCGGAATGTTAAATGCCATAGGACTTCAGAACCCGGGAATTGACGTGTTTATTGAAAGAGATATTCCGTTTTTAAAGCAGTATGACACAAAGATCATCGTCAATGTGTGTGGGCGTTCGGCAGCAGATTATGTCGAGGTCGTGGAAAAGCTTGGTGATCAGCCTGTTGATATGCTGGAAATCAATGTGTCATGTCCAAATGTAAAGCATGGCGGAATCGCTTTCGGGCAGGATCCGAAATGCCTGTTTGACATTACAAAAGAAATCAAGGCACATGCAAAGCAGCCTATCATTATGAAGCTTTCTCCAAATGTTACCGATATTACAGAGATGGCAAAAGCAGCAGAGGCAGCTGGAAGCGATGCACTTTCCCTGATTAATACCATCACAGGTATGAAAATCGACATTCATAAGAGAACCTTCGCACTTGCCAACAAAACGGGTGGCTTGTCCGGTCCTGCGATCAAGCCAGTCGCAGTGCGTATGGTATATCAGGTGGCAAATGCAGTCAAGATACCAATCATCGGTATGGGCGGCATCGCCAATGCAGAGGATGCGATTGAGTTCATGCTTGCAGGTGCTACAGGAGTCGCAGTCGGAGCCATGAATTTCGTCAATCCCTATACGACAGCCGAGGTCGTAAAGGGCATTGAGGATTACATGAAGCAGTACAACATCGAGAACATCACTGAGATCATCGGAAGTGTTCAATAACCAATAAAAAGTCATAAACAGATCTCCCGAGACATACATTAGACTATTAGAGGAAATGTATGACGGGAGGTCTTTTTATATGGAGCTGTTAAAGAAAAATATTCATACGGAAAGAGTCAAATCGAAGGCGTTCTTACAGATACCATTAGAGACAGATATCAATGTGTCGGATTCAAAGCCGGATGTGGCGCGCGTGATCTACAGCGGCGGAAAAATCAAGGTGGATGAGATCAAGACGGGGATGAACAAAATCTGGGTAAAGGGCAAGCTGTGTTATCAGCTGCTATATAAAGCGGAAGGAGGAAGCAATGCCTATGCAGGGATGGATGGTGAATTGCCGTTCATGGAGGAAATCTATCTTGACAAGATTGAGGGGCAGGACAGAGTGATCTGCAGGACGCACCTGGAAGACCTGCGAATCCATATCATTAATTCCAGAAAATTGAGCATACAGTCTGTAATCACCCTGGAACCCAGAGTGGAGGAAGGCATCTCAGAGGAACTGTGTGTCGACCTTTCGGATGCCGGTCAGGCGGATGCGTCAGAGAAGCTGGAATATCGCAAAAAGAGCCTCGATTATCTGGAGACAGCAGTGAAAAAAAGAGATCTGCTGCGCGTTCATGAGGAGGCAAAGCTGCCCACAGGAATGCCGGACATCGGTGTGCCTTTGTGGAAAAATGCCCAGATCAGCAACATTTCCTTTAGACCAATGGATGAGAAGCTTGACATTTCGGGAGAACTGAATGTATTTGTGGTTTATCGGGAGGATAATACGGATAAGGTCAACTGGTATGAGACAATGGTGCCCTTTAAGGGAAGCGTAGAGTGCCAGAACAGCCAAGAGAATATGATAGCAGATGTCGATTATGAGATCGGACATGAGGAGCTTACGATACGTGAGGACTCGGATGGTGAGCTTCGCATCATTGGTATCGAGATGACGATAGAGCTGGAGATCAAGCTTTATGAGAAGGAGAGCACGTCAATCGTAGCAGATGTGTACGGCGTAAGCTGTGAAGTTGATGCAGAAATTGATACGAAGCAGTTCAAGAGCCTGCTTACGGAGTTGAAAACAGAAGAAAAGCTGTCAAAGAACATCCATCTGGAAGATTCGGAGCCGAAGCTTTTGCAGATCTGCCATTGTGATGCCAGGGCAAAGCTTGCAGATACCGTATTTAAAGATGATCAGGTCACGCTAAGCGGTGAGATCGAGCTGCAGGTGCTCTATGCCTCCAATGAAGAAGGGGGAGGACTCTGCCCTGTGAAGGAAACAGTCGCTTTCGAGATATCCAGGGAACTGCCGGAGCTGGAAGGCGCCCAGGTCGATCAGTATGCGATTGCGGTGGAGATTCCACAGCAGACAGTCAGCATCAAGGACAGCGCACAGCTCGAGTGGAGAGGCATCATGAATATCAGGGTGCTTGTTTATAACACAGAAAACGAAGATATTCTGACCGGAATCAAGATCAGACCGATTGACGCCGAGGTGCTTGAGAAGCTTCCGGGTTTTGCCATTTACTATGCCAAAAAAGGGGATTCCCTCTGGCAGATCGGCAAGAAATATTATGTGAGCGTGCAGCGGATCAAGGACATGAATAACCTCACAAAGGATGAGATCAAGGCAGGCGATAAGCT
>JAFOYD010000038.1 GCA_017391545.1 Lachnospiraceae bacterium | reverse complement strand
CTCCACCGTTGTTGAAGTTGAGCTCTGACTCTGCATTCATCTGATTCATAAGATCTGCTTCATCTTCTTCAGATGGATCATTCTTAATGATCTCTACGCCATCAAATACGAAAGATGTAGGTGCTGTCTTAGAAATAGGATATCCGCCTTCGAAATCGCACCAGCCTGATTCCTCAACCATCCACTTAACGAATACCATAGCTGCTGCCTGGTTGTCTGCTGAAGACTGTGCATTGATACCGTAGCAGTAGTCAGGACCTGCTGTAGCGTACTGCTTGCCATTAACTGTGATAGGGAACGGCATATATCCGATATCGTCAGCATGCTCGCCAGCTGCCTTCATCTGAGCTACTGCCCATGAGCCAAGTACCATTGTACCGATCTCGCCTCTGTTGATCATGCCCTTGCAGCCTTCCCAGTCTGTTGTCGTATAGTCATCTTCTGTAAGACCATTTGCAACTGCGTCGTAGAGAATCTTGTATAATGCATATGCGCCTGTTCCGTCACCGTTGTCCTTGAAAGGCTCTGCTGTGTGAACGAACTTCTGATTTAACCATGTCTCGTCGCCTGTTGTGATTGCGCCAAGGAATGCATCCCACTGGCCACCCATTGTCCAGCCTGCTGCGTAGTTTGTATAAAGAGGAATTGCATCTGTGTTGTCCTTGATCAGCTGTAAGTCAGCAATGAACTCATCCGGAGTCTTAGGAAGTTCTGTGATGCCGGCTTTCTCAAATACTGCCTTGTTGTAAAGGAGTCCCTGTGCATTTCCCATGTATCCGATACCGTAGCACAGACCTTCTGACTTTCTGTTATCAGCGAAGTTAACGTACTGTGACATTTCTTCTACTGTGCCGTAAGGAACGAAGTATGTTGAAAGATCAGCTGCGTCAACTGTCGGGATGAACATTACATCGCCCCAGTCGCCTGTAGGAAGTCTTAAGAGTGATGTCTCAGCATAATCTGTGATACCTTCTGTCTCAACTGTGATGTTTGGATATACCTTGTTGAACTCAGCGATCAGGTTTGCCATTGTGCCGTCTTCTTCACGGTCTGTCTTATGATGCATGAACTTAATTGTTGTAGTAAGATCTGTGTAATCTTCACCAAGCTTGATGCTTGCGTATGTAAGTTCGCCTGCCTCTGCTGTATCAGCAGTTGTTGTTGTGTCTGCTGTTGTGTCTGCTGTTGTCTCTGTCTTTGCAGCTGTGTCTGCTGCTGCATCATTGTTTGTTGATGCGCTGTCTCCTGAACCGCCGCAGGCTGTCAATGACATTGTCATAACTGCTGCCATACCAAGTGCCATAAGTCTTTTTAACTTCATGTTAAATACCTCCCATTAATGATTTATAACTTGTTTTTAGTTTTTGTTAACTTGTTTTTAGTTTAATTTAAGTCAGGCATTAAGTCATCACTTATAATTGACTTTTATATATAATTATTGCTTATTTTCGTCATTTCTTCTATTTTTACAATTCTATCTCTAATTATTTATTACTGTTGCACAGTTTATAGTTGTAACCTTACTTAATTTTACTTAAATTTTCATTTGTTCCGTAATATATTTTTAGCTAAATACTATTTTAAGTTTAATTAATCTCACTTTATTTCATTTTATCTTTCATTCTTGCTTTTTTGTCTTCTTCGGGTTATACTCTTTTTATAATTATTATTAATTTCTTTATATTTAAATTTAAATTTAAGTTCAAACCCGCCACAGGAGGTGCAAAACATGTCCCCAAAACCTTTTTCTTCAGAATTTTTCAGTGCACTGATCTCCTCTGAGACAAGCAACCGCTTCTCATTGTCCGATTACTTTGAGAATGCTTATGACCGCAGCTATGATTTCTGCGAAAGTCTTCCATACCTCATCAGCAGCCGGGATGTTTCCGTCACCTCGCCCTTTTCCTATGAAGCGGCCGGTTTAGATGCCTACTGTCTGCTGTACACCACCAAAGGCGCAGGGACTCTTTACTGCGACAACACAGCGCAGGTCAATGCCGCCTATGATCTCACCAGGGGCAGTCTTGCCTTTATCGACTGTCACGCAGACCACAAACTGGTATGCCGTCATAATATCTGGGAATATACCATATGTTTCGTGAGTTCCCCAGTGACCGGATATTACCACAAAAAGCTTCAAACGCTCGGTGGCTGCATCTTTAAGCTCGGCTCCAATGCCGATCTGCTTTCCTTATGGGATAAACTGCTCAAGACACAGATCGATGATGAAGCACATGGTCTGATGCGCTCCCGTATCCTGATGGACCTGTATACACAGCTTTATCTGGCTCGTTCCATGGAGCTTAGCAACTCCTACCATGTCCCCTCCTATATCGTCGATATGAAAAAGAGCTTTGACACTGCCTACGATGAGCAGTATTCGCTCGATGAGCTTGCACAGAAATATGACGTGAACAAATACCGTCTTTGCAGAGAATTTGCACAGTATTATGAAGATACGCCTCTGCAATATCTAAACAATGTAAGATTAGAAAAAGCAAAGGAACTGCTCCTGCATTCCGATGAGAAAGTCGTCACCATCGGTCAGATGGTCGGGATCGAGAACACCAACCACTTTATCCGTCTTTTCAAAGAAAAAAATGGTGTCACCCCGCTGGCCTACCGCAGGGAAACACCAATTTTATAACATTCATTATGAACTTAATTTAACTTCTTAACCGTATCGCGCACAACAATGCTGCCATTGATGACATGTACGCCTGTGTTGACCGTAAGATTTTCAATCCGCTTGATGAGACAGGATAATGCCACCTTTGCCATCTCTCCCATGTCCACGGCATAAGTCGTAATATGGGAGTCGCCCCATTCCGCATACAGGTAATCATCATAGCCCACCACTGAAATATCATCCGGAACACGATAGCCCGCCTCCTCAAGCTGCCTGATCAGTGCATAAGCAGCCACATCATTATTGCAGACAAATGCTGTCGGCATATCCTTCGGAAAAGTCAACTTATAGTCAAGTCCCATAATTCCATCGCTATGATCACGATCGTTTATGATCCAGTCCTTGCGCTCCTCGATGCCATTCTCCAGAAGTGCTTTGCAGTATCCAAAATATCTGTCCGTAATACTGTCTGTATACAACAGCGTACCCACAAAGCCAATTCTGGTGTGACCGTTTTTGATCAGATAATCGGTCATGCGGTACATGCCGTAAAAGCTCCCTGAAACCACCGAATCAACATGCTCCTCGTCATCATAGAAATCCATAAAGACCATCGGCATGCTCTGATACTTGTAAAGCATCTTAAGATATGGCTTCTTTGGCCGTCCTATGATAATAATACCATCCACACGGTTCTCCTCGATCAGCTTCGGTTCTGTCAGATTCTCCTCATCATAACCGGAGATCACCTCAAGCATCGTGAAGCAGTTCTTGCGCACCGCCCGCGTTGCAAGCTCCTGATACATCTTCCAGTAAAAGGACGCAAACTTGGCAAAATACTGTTCAAAGGTTATGACTCCTATCGTGTAGGATTTTGCCTTGCTGCCCTGCGGCGAGTGAATGGGCGTATACCCCATCTCGTCTGCAAGTGTCTTGATTTTTTCCCTCAGCTCTTCGCTGACACCCTTCTGTCCTGACAAAGCCTTCGATACTGTCACAATGCTGACGCCAAGCCGCTCTGCGATATCGGCAAGCTTTACTGCCTTAACCATACTGTCTCTCTCCCTTCAATAACGTAACTATCCTATTTTTATTTCACCGCATTTAATTCGATCAGTCTTGCCTGAAAGTCTCCCCATGGATTTGGCATGAGAAGTCCCGCTTTCATGAGTGTGTCGCCACTGTACTCACACTCTTTAATCTCATCATTTACAAAGCGCACGCGGTAACGTCTGTCCGCATCCAATCCCTTTAAGACAATATGTCTTGACTTAAAGTTCGCACGGTTCAGTACCTGCACAAAGGTCACCAGCGACTGTTCTTTGTCCTCACTGACTACCTGCCAGCAGTCATATTTATGATTCTGTGAATACGAAGCAATACGATAGTAGTCTCCCTCTCTGACCAGGTCATTGTACTTGTGGTACATCGCTACCTGTTTGGGTATCATCTTTCTGTCTTCCTCCGGTATTTTGGTCACATCAAGCTCGTAGCCAAAGGTTCCTGCAAGCGCAACGATTCCTCTTGTTTCAAACGGAGTGACTCTTCCGACTGTATGGTTCGGGCAGTCTGATACATGTGCTCCCATGGTGGAAAGCGGATAGATCAGTGCCGTTCCCTCCTGGATCTCAAGACGCTCGATGGCATCCGTATCATCCGAGCACCAGATCTGAGGGCTGAAATACAGCATGCCCGGATCAAAACGTGCACCGCCTCCGGAACAGTTCTCCAAAAGCAGATGTGGAAATTCTTTTGTCAGTCTGTCCTGCATCTCATAGACAGCCAGCACATATCTGTGATAGAGCTCGCCCTGTCTGTCAGCTGGAAGTCCGATGCTTCCCATATCAGAAAGCTGACGGTTCATATCCCACTTCACATACTCAATATTGGCACTTCTTAGAACCGATGCGACCTTCTCATAAATATAGTCTACAACCTCCTGTCTTGAAAGGTCAAGCACAAACTGCTGTCTTGACTCCGTCGCAGGTCTGCCGGGAATCGCAAATGCCCAGTCAGGATGTTCCCTGTAAAGGTCAGAATCCGGCGAGATCATTTCAGGTTCGAACCAGATACCGAATTTCATGCCGAGCTTATTGACCTCATCTACCAGATATTTGAGCCCTCCATTGATTTTTTCTTCATTTACGTTCCAATCACCAAGTGCACAGTTATCACTGCTTCTCTTTCCGAACCAGCCGTCATCCATGACAAGCATTTCGATGCCAAGCTTCGACGCTTCGCGCGCGATCGACAGCAGTTTTTCGGTGTTAAAATCAAAGTAAGTAGCCTCCCAGTTATTGATCAGAAT
>JAFOYD010000037.1 GCA_017391545.1 Lachnospiraceae bacterium | reverse complement strand
GTGCTTCCAAAGGTTCTTTTTGCAGAGGCAGAGGAAAGTTACACGACAAAGGGTGAGAATCTTGAATTCAAGACTCCGTCCGTATCCGGAAAAGCAATGGCAATTGCAAATGGTGACTGGAAGATCAAGGAGACCTTTGCCACAGAGGAGGAGGCAGTCAGCTTCATTAAGCAGTATCTTAACATTTCAGACGATGCAGGTGTGTCAACAGCAAAGGCAGATACTGTGACAACGGAAATGGATGACAGCATTTAATTGATACGGGCAGGGGAAACTCTGCCTGTTTTAAGGAGGACATATGGAAGTAGCAAGAGTAAAGCTCTCGGATACGACTGAGGTCCCTTTCCGCTGTGATCTGTTCGTACTCAAAGCAATCCAGGATAAGTATGGAACGATTGAAGCCTTTGAGCGTGAGTTGGTGGGAATGTACAAAAAAGAGAATGCCAGTGGAGGTAAGGACCAGTATGAGATGAGGGAACCGTCCATTGAGGCGCTTCTTTTTGCATTCCCGCTGATGGTGAGAGAGGGATTCCGGGCAGAAAAGGAAGAAAATGGCAGGGAAATCCCGGATATGAACGATATGCAGTTAGTGTTGAGCATCAGGCGTGATTACAGGCTGATTGCAGAGGATATCCATGAGGAATTGCGGCGGTGCTTCGGCGTAAAAAAAAAGAACAGCCCGAAGAAGGAGAGCAGACCGATTCTGATGAAGCTAAAGCAATTGATTTTGCGTACATACAAATAATTTGTGTAAATCGCATGGGTTATACGCCAAAAAACGCAGGATTTTTGTATTTTGGCGAGTATGTGGAGCTGTTTGAGAGCTATAAGAAGCTCTACAATTTTGAAACAAAGAAAATGTTGTACAGAGTTGATGAGGGCGAGCGTGAAGTTGCCCGGCTATCAGACCTATAGAGGTGACAGATGAGCGATAAGATTAGTGCAAAGATTGTATTAGAAGGCGAAGCCGAATATAGAAAAGCCATTAAAAACATAAATACAGAGCAGAAAGAGCTGCGTTCAGAGATGCGTCTGTGCACATCACAATATGCCGGACAGCAGAATTCCATTGCAGCACTGACCAAAAAAGGGGAAATTCTCTCCAAACAATATGATGCGCAGGCAAGAAAAGTAGAAATCTACTCGAAGGCTGTGGAAGATGCTTCAAAGCGTCAGGAGGAAGCGGGTGATAAGGTCGATGCACTCAAATCTGAACTGGAGGAAGCAAACAAAAAGATGGAGGAAATGTCTTCCTCCACTGATACCTCCAGCGAAGCACTGGAAGAACAGCAGAAAGTCATTGAAGAACTTAAAAACAAGCTTGCACTTGCTGAGGATGGCTACAGCCGGGCACAGATGGTGACAAATAACTGGCAGACTTCCCTGAATAATGCACAGGCAGATTTGAATGGACTGTCGCATGAAATCCAGAACAATGACCGATACCTTGATGAAGCACGAAACTCCATGGATGGCTGTGCGGATTCCATTGATGAGTATGGCAATGAGGTCGAGGAGGCGCAGGAGCAGACATCGACATTTGCGGATGTGTTGAAGGCAGATTTGCTGTCAGGTGCGATCAAGGACGGCTTAAAGGCGATTGCAGAAGGAATTAAGAATATTGCGACTGCAGCGGTTGAGACAGGCAGTAACTTTGAGGCATCCATGTCTCAGGTGGCTGCCACAATGGGCATTACAGTCGATGAGATTGCGAATGGCAGCGCATCCTATGAGCTGTTAAGCAAAGCAGCACAGGATTGTGGTAAGTCAACGATGTATTCAGCATCATAATCGGCGGAAGCTCTGAATTATTTAGCACTTGCCGGATACGATGCGCAAAAGGCGGCAGCCACGCTTCCAAAGGTGCTCAACCTCGCAGCAGCAGGAGGGCTTGATCTCGCCTATGCCAGTGATTTGGTTACAGACTCTATGGCTGCACTCGGACTTGAGACAGAGCAGCTTGACACGTACATTGACGAGATGGCAAGGACATCCCAAAAGTCAAACACCAGCGTCTCCCAACTGGGCGAGGCAACGCTTGTGTGCGCAGGTACAGTTTCTTTGACAGGGCAATCCCTGGAGACAATGAATACCTCGCTTGGTATTTTGGCAAATAATGGTTTGAAGGGTGCTGAGGGTGGTACACACTTACGAAATGTATTGCTTTCATTATCGGCTCCGATGGATAAGGGTGCCGCGGCAATGAAAGAGCTGGGACTGCAGGTGTATGACTCTCAGGGTAAAATGCGCGACCTCAACAATATTTTGACTGACCTGAACAGGCTTACGTCGGATATGACACAAGAGGAAAAAACGCAGCTGATTAGAAAGATTTTCAAGCAGACAGATATATCCGCCGTTAATGCTCTACTTAAAAGCACGAATGGCGAATACAAGACACTGAATGGCAATATAAAGGACTGCTCCGGAGCGGCGCAGGCGATGGCAGATACCCTCAATAATAACCTCAAAGGAAAGGTCACAATCCTGCAGAGCGCATTGGAGGGACTTGGCATCACGGCGTATGATCTCTTCGATGATTCCATGAAGGAGGCGGTTGAATCTGCGACTGATGCAGTCGGCAGATTGCAGAGTGAGATTGACGATGGTGCGCTTGGAGTGTCATTAAGCAATATGGCAGAGGCATTAGGAGACTTTGCACAGAATGCAATCGGAGTGGCAGAGGATGCGCTTCCTGTGTTGATTGATGGCTTGACGTGGCTTTTGGAGAACAGTGACCTTGTCATATCCGGAATCATCGGAATTGTTTCTGCAAATCTGGAAATGAATGTTGTGGCTCCGGCTGTTACGGCAGTTGCATCTGCCTGGAATGCATATAAGAAAGCAAACGAAGGAGCTACCATCTCACAGTGGCTATTGAATACAGCCATGAATGCAAACCCGGCAGGAATCATCATTGCTGCCATTGTCGGACTGACTGCGGCAGTGTCAGCATACGCTCTGATGAATAAGGACAGTGCCAAAAATCTGGATGAAGTCACAAAGTCAACACGTGAGCAGGTCAAGGCATCAAAGGAGCTGAATGACCAGTACAAACAGGGAGTATCTGACAGGGCGCAGAAGCGGTCAGATATGGAGGCAGAAGTAACCGCTTGCCAGAAGCTTGTCACTGAACTGGAGAATTTGCAGAATAAAACAAGTCTTACAGCCGAGGAAGAACAGCGGCAAAAGATGATTATTGATGAGTTGAATGGAGTCATGCCGGAACTGAATCTGCAGATTGATGAACAGACAGGATTGCTCAACATGTCTACGGAAGAGCTTGAAAAGAACGTGGATGCCATGATGGCACTTGCAAGGGCAGAAGCAGCGCGCGAGGATCTGACACAGATTGCTAAAGATCAATATGAAGCCGAAAAGCAGCTTGCCGATTTGGAAGAACAGCTGATACAGCAAAAAGAAGCGGTTGCGGAAACGCAGAAAAAGGTTAACGAGGAAAATGAGAAGTACAGTGACAATCTTGAGATGCAGATGGCATCGACAGGCGGTTATTGCGATTTGCTCTATCAGCAGCAGGCAGCACAAAAAGAGCTTGAAGATCAGATTGCTTCCACAAAGGAATCAATCAGCGGATTTACAGATGAGTATTCCACAACGATGGAGTATATCAGTAATACTGAACAAATCTACAACTCAGAAGCTGCTATAGAGGATTTAGGT
>JAFOYD010000036.1 GCA_017391545.1 Lachnospiraceae bacterium | reverse complement strand
TTCAACCAGATTTTCCACCGGGCAAAGTTCGATATAAAAATCCTCATCATACAGTGGACTGTTTTCTACTGATATCAAACGCCTGAAATCCCACTCGATATCTCCATCTTGAAGAATTCCTGTCCTGATCACTGTGTTTCCAACACCATTGATTTCAAAGAACGCATCTATATCCTGTGACTTGTATTCATTTGACAGTTTCCATTCACACATATTCTCAGCTGATGCCTGGTTTTTATGAACTTGTTCTCCTTTACCACGTTCATCGAAATACAGGATATTGCTGTCATCAAATTTTATAATATACGTTACTTTAGGATCATACTGGCCAAAACCGCAACCAGGATTGTTTTCAGCACATGAGCTGTCCTTTGGTTCTGTCAATCCCCCGCCTGACGCTGTGCACAATATGTTTCTATCCATTTCTATGCGGATCTTCGGTTTTTGATCACCTTGAAAGTATGTCCTGTAATCAAGTACGCCGTCATTTGTGATTTCTGTCAACACAAAGGAAGATCCTGAATCTCCATAGATTCGGTCGAATGCACCGCTTTTATCTGTATCGGGTCGCTGATTCTCTGATTCGCTCTCCGTCTGTTCATCACCCTCTACGGTGCTGCTACTGTTCTCGTCACTGCTTTCTGTCTCATTGCAAACGGTTTCACTTTCCTCTGTCTCACTTTCCTCTGTCTCACTTTCCTCTGTCTCACTTTCCTCTGTCTCACTTTCAACTGTCTCACTCACACTCTCCTCTACGCTCTCGTTCTCTGCATCTTCCTCTTCACAGATCAGCGGTAAAACGTCTCCCTGCAGCGATGATGCAGCCTCAACAGAGCATAAATTTGCAGGAGCCGCCATCATGATGCATATTGCGAGTGCTCCTGCGATTTGTTTCCTGGTTCTTTTTTTCATTACTACTACCTCTTATATAACTTATTTGAACCATCCCCTCATTTGGTACCAACTAAGCATATAAAAAGTACCCTGTCCTCTCAATAGGACTAGGGTACCAAAATGGAACGTTTTTTTGACACTATGTTAAATTGCTGTCAGCCATACGACTGCTGCCGAGATCATGATCTGTATGATTGCAAACTTAAAGACCGTCTGGGCATTCGACCAACCCATGTTCTTGCGCACATGGTCATGAAGCGGCGTTCTGATATTTTTGAGGATATTGATTTTCAGCACACGAATCAGCGTCACCTTGACAAGACCGATGCCACCATCGACCATAAGCACGAAAGCTACCAGTAAATACAGGAACGGACTGCCTGTCTTCATCACTGCGATTGCGATGAACAGCCCCATCGCGCGCGAACCGGCATCTCCCATCAACAGGCGGCTCGGTGTGGCGTTGAACCACAGATACCCAAGAATGCATGCCATAAAAAGCAAAATCAGATAAGAAAACTCTTGTGCAATCTCGCTTCTATTCATAAGCAAATAGATTGTGGAAAGCGTCACGATCGTCAGTGTCCCCGACAGTCCATCTACCCCGTCGGCACAGTTCGTCACATTGATGGAGCCCCACACAAGGATGACCGCCAGCACGCCATACACCCACGGATTTAGTGTAACTGTTTCGCCAATCAGCGCAAACGTCACATCACTGCCATTGAAATTGACCATTGTCACCGCTGTCATCACCGCGATCACAAGGTCGAGAAGTCCTTTTCGAAGCTCTCCCCAGGATACCTTTGCACAGTCATCCAGATAGCCTGTCATCATCGCTGCCACCGTGAGAATCAGGTAGATCAAGATCTCCTTGTCAACGTTTCCAAACACAAGCGCAGCCAACACGAACACGAGGATAAACACAAAGCCCGCTCCGCGTGGTTTTCCGGCCGAAAGTCCTCCGTCATGCGCAAATTCACGCCCATGGTCGCGTGGCAGCTTATTCATACCAATGCCTAATAAAATGCAGGTAGCCAGATACGCAAATGCCACGCCCAAAAATCCAATGATGCTGCTGTCTATATTCAAATAATTACCAATCATCTCAAACCTCCCTGACTTATTCCGTTGCGAACTGGCTCTGATACAGCTTCGCGTAAAATCCGTCTTCTTTCTTTAACAATGTATCATGATTTCCCTGCTCGATAATATTTCCATCCTTCATCACAAGGATAATGTCAGCCTCCCTGATCGTGGAAAGTCTGTGTGCCACGATAAAGCTCGTTCTACCCTTCATCATCGTATTAAATGCCTGCGAGATCTTGATCTCGGTACGAGTGTCAATTGAGGAAGTCGCCTCATCGAGGATCAGCATCGGGGGCAGACAGAGCATGACTCTGGTGATGCACAAAAGCTGCTTCTGTCCCTGTGAAAGACTACCGCCGTCCTCCGTGATCACGGTATCGTATCCCATCGGAAGGCGCTTGATAAAGCTGTGTGCGTGTGCCGCCTTTGCAGCTGCGATCACTTCCTCATCTGTCGCATCAGGTTTCCCCATCACGATATTTTCACGGATGGTCCCTGCATGAAGCCAGGTCTCCTGCAGCACCATGCCAAAGCTGTCGCGCAGGCTCTTTCTGGTCATATCCCGGATATCAGTCCCGTCGATTTTAATACTTCCACTATTTACATCATAGAATCGCATGAGCAGATTTATGACTGTCGTTTTACCACAACCGGTCGGGCCCACGATGGCAACGCGCTGTCCGGGCTTCACTTCGAGATTAAAATTCTGAATCAGCTTCTGGTCAGGATTGTAAGAAAAGCTCACATTTTCCATTGTGATCTGTCCCTTTGGCTCGCTAAGCACTGCCGCATCCTGCGCATCGGGAATCTGTGGTTCTTCCTCGATAAATTCAAAGACTCTGCCGGCACAGGCAAGCGCTGTCTGAAGCTCTGTGATGACACCGGAAATCTCGTTGAACGGCTTCGTATACTGATTTGCATAGCTTAAAAAGCTCGTCAGCTGTCCGACACTGATATGGCCTCTGATTGCCAGGAAAGCGCCCAGGATTCCCACGCCCGCATACACCAGACTGTTGACGAAACGGGTACAGGGATTGGTCAGTGAAGAAAAGAAAATCGCCTTGACACTTGCCTTCTCAAGCCTTGCATTAATCTCTGCAAACCGCTCCATTACCTGATCTTCGTGGCTGAATGCCTTTACGACCTTTTCATTTCCGATCATTTCATCAATCAGCGCTGTCTGCTCACCTCTCGTCTCCGACTGGAGCTTCGACATGCTGAATGTCCGCTTGGCGATAAAGCCTGCGATAAAAAATGACAGTGGTGTCAGAATCACGACCACTGCGGTCGTTGCTGCATTGATGGAGAACATGAACAGCAGTGTACCCACGATGGTCACCACGCCTGTAAAAAGCTGGGTAAATCCCATCAGCAGACCGTCCGAGAACTGGTCGACATCGGCGATAATACGGCTGACGATATCGCCATGGGAATGTCCGTCAATATATCGAAGCGGCAGAATCTGCAGCTTTTTGAACGCCTCGTCGCGCACGTCACGCACGACCTGATATGCGATTTTATTGTTGCAGGTGTTCATGAGCCACTGCACCGCGGCTGTAATGACGATAATCACTGCCATTTTCTTTAAGATTGCCATGATTCCTGCAAAATCGACTGCCCCGGCTCCGACGATACAGTCCACTGCCTGTCCAGTCAGAATCGGTATATATAAGGTAAGAATTACCGAGATCGCCGCAAGCACGATGGAGCAGATCAGGAAAATCCGATACCTTCCAATGTGACTCAATACTTTTTTAATGATGTCCTTATTTGAAGTATTCATTGTCTCTCCTCCATTCCGTTACGCATTCTGAGTCTTTTTGTCAGGAAACTGGGAATAGTAGATTTCCTGATAAATCTCATTGCCTGCAAGCAGTTCCTCATGGGTACCAAGTCCTGCCACTTTGCCATCATCCATAACAATGATCTTGTCAGCATGTTGGATGGAGGATGTTCTCTGCGATACGATAATGACAGTCATGTCATGTTTCATGCCCTTGATCGCCTGACGAAGCCTTGCATCTGTAGCAAAGTCAAGCGCCGATGCACTGTCATCCAGAATCAGAATCTGCGGCTTTCTCACGATCGCGCGGGCAATCGTAAGTCGCTGTTTCTGACCGCCGGAAAGGTTCTTGCCGCCCTGTGCCACCTTGAACTCAAGCCGTCCCTCCTTGGTATCGACAAATTCCTTTGCCTGCGAAATGGCAAGTGCCTCCTCCAGATCTTCATTGGAAGCAGATTCATTTCCCCACAGGAGATTTTCCCTGATCGTACCCTTGAAGAGCACTGCCTTCTGCGGCACGATTCCAATCTGATTTCGGAGCGCATCGATATCGTAATCCCTAATATTTTTGCCATTGATCAGCACCGTTCCCTTTGTGGCATCATAGAAACGCGGAATCAAGTTGACCACGGAGGTCTTGCCGGAGCCTGTACCACCAATGATACCGATCGTCTCACCCTTTTTCGCCGTAAAGGTAATATCCGTCAGGGACTCATCACCGCCACCGCTGTAGGTCAGACATACGTGGTCAAACGTGATTGCATTTTCGCCATTGTCGACCATCTGCATTGTTTCGGTGCCGTTTTCCATGCTTGGCTGTACCTCAAAGATCGCATCCACACGCTTGGCACAGGCAAGTGCTTTGGTGATCTGTATGATCAGGTTTGCCAGCTTGACAAGCTCTACCAGAATCTGTGACATATAGTTGACGAGGGCGACCACCGCACCCTGCGTAATGATACCGCCATCCACGCGGATTGCGCCTGTCCACAACAGCACGACGAGCGCAACATTGACAATAATATAAGTAACGGGATTCATGGCTGCTGAGATTTTTCCCACAAACACCTGCGTATTTAAGAGCAGCTCATTTTCCTCTTCAAATTCCTGTGTCTCGGATTCTTCCTTGCAAAATGCGCGAATCACACGCGCACCCGTCAGATTTTCCCTCGTTCTGCCAAGAATTTTGTCCAATGCCGACTGTACTTTTTTGTACAGGGGCATACTGATAATCATAATACCGAACACGACGATGGCAAGCAGTGGAATCGTCACCACAAAGATGAGCGCCGACTTCACATCGACCGTAAACGCCATAATCATCGCGCCAAACACGATGAACGGTGAGCGCAGCAACAGACGAAGCGTCATATTCACACCGCCCTGAAGCTGGTTGACATCGCTTGTCATGCGGGTGATTAGCGTATTCGTACCGATGGTGTCAAGCTCGGTGTAGGATAGTCCCTGTATATGGGAAAACAGGGCATTTCGCAGCTTCGTGGCAAAACCAACTGCCGCCCTTGCACTGAAATACTGCGCTGTCACGGAGCTTGCCAGTCCGACCGCCGCCAGAAGCACAAGCACCAGCCCCATTTTGACAATGTAGGGCGTATCGCCGTTCGCGATACCGTTGTCGATCATCGCCGCCATGACAAGCGGCACCATCAACTCAAAAAAAGCCTCCAGCATCTTAAAAAGCGGTGCCAGCACACTTTCCATTTTGTAGTCTTTCATGTATTTTATTATGCTTTTCATGAAAGTTCTCCTTTCGTTACTATTCACTTCGTTCCAGTAAAAGTTACCCGCATTGCATCTATTTTCCAATCATGGTATCATTGTATCACAACCGCAAAAGGAGGACAACCTATGAACCTTGATTTGCATTCCGGTCAGTCAACACGCTATATGCAGGTGTATGACTACTATAAAGATCTGATCGTGACAGGCCGTCTGATGCCGGGAACCAAGATGCCGTCCATCCGTCGCTGTGCCATTCAGCTCGGACTCAGCCGCACGACCATCGAGACTGCCTATCTGTGTCTGGCTGCCGATGGTTATATTATTTCCAGACCGCAGAGTGGTTACTATGTCACAGGACGAACGGTAAAAACTACCTCTTTATATGGAAAGAACACGGACACGACAACGTCTGCAGAAGCAGACAAAATTTTATATAATTTTACTTCGAACAACGTTGACGCAGACAGCTTTGACTTCAATCTGTGGCGGCGCTACATCAAGAGCACGCTCCGACAGGACAAGCGTATGCTGACCTACGGTGAACCGCAGGGCGAATATGAGCTCCGGGAGGTCATCTGCAACTATGTGGTCAACAAGCGAAATGCGGTCTGCCGCCCCGAAAATATCGTCATCGGCGCAGGTTCGCAGGCGCTGATGAATCTTCTCTGCCCACTGATCCGTGACCGCAAAAATGTCTGTTTTCACGACACGCGTTTTGAACAGGGCATGGTCATCTTTGAAGATTACGGTTTCCAGATCACGCAGGATGAAAAGCTCGCCGATGTGCTCTACATGGCACCGTCGCATATGTCCTCGCTCGGTGATGTTATGAGTGTCGAGAAGCGCCTGGCACTTTTAAAGGAATGTTCCGCACATAACCGTCTGATCATTGAGGATGATTACGACAATGAATTTCGGTATTTCAGCAAGCCCATTCCCTGCCTGCAGGGACTTGCAGGCGGTGACAATGTCGTGTACTTAAGCACCTTTTCCAAGCTCCTGCTACCCTCGATCCGCCTTAGTTTCATGATTCTGCCCGACGCGCTCCTGCCCCTGTATGAGAAAAAGAAGGCGCTCTACAATCAGACTGCCTCCAAGTCAGAACAGCTTGCGCTGTGCCAGTTTTTGCGCGACGGTCATCTCGACAGCCAGATCAGGAAGCTCAAACGGCTCTATTCCAACAAGGCAAAAACGCTTTCCTCACTATTGGAAGAAGCTTTCGGAAATCAGTCAGAAGTCTATATGGGCGAATCGGTTTTCCTTGTCCACGTGAAACTGCGCTGTTCCATGACCGGAAAGGAGCTGCGCGACAAGGCAAAGGAACGGGGACTGCTTGTTTTCCACAAAGACTCCGAAAAAAACAAAGGTTATGCACATATCGCGCTCTCCTGCTGCGAGGTTCCTGTGGAAAGCTTTCCCGCCGTCGTCGCACTTTTGAAGGAAATCGTCGGATAATATTTTCAGAATATTTTGACTTTTGCACATAAATATAGTACATTAAAAACAGAAACCTAATGTACTTCGAAAGTAACTGTTCAAACAGTTACCTTCAAAAATTGATTTAAGGGGGAAAACTATGGAAACAAATGAAAACCAGACAACACAGAACACTACGCAAAATACGCCGCCAAAGAAGAAATGGCTGAAAAGAAAGCTTGGTGATACACTGCCGGTTCTTTACGTAAAAACATTTCTGCTCCTGCTTTTGGGCCAATATATAGGTTACGGACTCCTATATGGCATAAGCTTCATCTTAAATACAATCTCACCTTCCATTGTAGAATCAAACGCGTGGATTACAGGCGAAATGTATGCTGAGTTTATCGGAATATGGATCGTCTTTCTGATTGCTTTGGCTGTCTTTAAAAAGAACCACTCCATCTTAGCATGTGTGGGACCGGCAGCCAAGGGCAATAACCTGATTCAGCTTGGAATCGGCATAGCGCTCGGTTTTGGAATGAATGGGTTCTGTATCCTGATCGCATCGCTGAACAAGGATATCAGTCTTTACTTTGATTCCTTCAGGCCGATTTCTTTTGTTCTTATTTTTATCGTGGTATTTATCCAGTCGTCAGCAGAAGAGCTTGTATGCAGATGTTACTTATTCCAGAAGCTGATCAAAAGCTATAAGAACCCACTCGTCGCCATCATCGGCAATTCCTTATTTTTTGCACTGCTGCACCTGATGAATCCCGGCATCACGATCTGGTCCTTTCTCAATATCATGTTGGTCGGAATTCTTTTTTCTATCGTTGTTTATTACAGGAACAGCCTGTGGTGCGTATGTGCCATCCATGCTGCATGGAATTTTACCCAGAATATCCTTTTTGGTCTGCCAAACAGTGGTCTTGTCGTTCCTTACTCTGTCTTCAAGATTGATGCAGGCAGCGCGACAGACAGCTTCGCATATAATGTGGCATTCGGTGTCGAGGGCACGATTCTTGCCTGCGTTGTGCTTTTGATTGTCAGTGTCGCTCTGTACTTCTGGTACAATAAGCACCTACAACAAAAGAGTTAAGGCTAATTTCGATTTGAGGTTTTTTCAAAAAAACACTTGCAAAATATTGAAAAGATGTATATAATAGTTGTTGCATGTAAGTTTTCGTTGCGTGGCTCAGTTTGGTAGAGCGCTGCGTTCGGGACGCAGAGGTCGCAAGTTCGAATCTTGTCGCAACGACTATTATAAACATTAAAAAGACTGGACATTCGATTGAATGTCCAGTCTTTTTGTTTACAATAAATTGCATGGATTAGGATTTTGCAAGCTGCTACTATTGAAATCATTAACCAACTATGATATATTATACATAAAGAAAGACATCTGCTGGTAACAGATGCCTCTCATGTGGACAGTTTCCACTCCAAAGTGGATGCTCCCGAAATAAGCTAGTATCCTTACGGACACCGCCTATCCTGTGGGTCAGACAGGATAGGCATTTTTATTTTTTCTTGTTGTCCTTATCTCGTGTGAGGAAAGGCAAATCCAATCATAGATTGGATTCGAAACGCAACAATCAAGCTTCCAAAAGTCGCTAACAACGTTAGTATTCCAAGGAAAATTGAGATAATCTCATAAGCTGTCATAATCACGCACCTCCCTTCCTATGTACTCTTAGCAAGCCAGGCATTGGCTCGGGAGGCTACCACCCTGTCATGGGCTTTTCCGCATAGAGATTTTATCACATAAAATGCGTCTTTTCAACAGCATTTAACAAAGCGTTGAAAAAATGTTGACATAAAAATGCCCTCCAAGGTAGCCAACACCTTGGAGGGCTAGTGTGTATCATAATAGATACTTACTTTCGTTTTGCCTACGGCTATTATAGCATATGCATAAGCCTAATGCAATATTCTTTTTCTATTTACTCTTCACTTTCTCAGCCCGTACGATGCCGACAATGAGGATCGCCAGTATCAAAAGTCCACCGATCATTCCAAGATTCAGGCTTCCAGAGAAATCAATTACGCTATCGACTCCCAGTACTGCCAATATCGCAAGCACGATACCGATGATTCCTTCACCGGCAATCAATCCGGAGCAGAACAGGACGCCACCGCCTGCCTCATTTTCTGCTTCTTCTTTACTCTCCTTTTTGGAGATGAAATGCTTGATCACACCACCGATCATAATCGGCACTGACATCTCGAGCGGCAGATACAATCCGATGGCAACAGGAAGTACCGGTATCCCAAGAATCTCAATCACAACTGCGATAAACACACCGATAAATACAAGCGTCCATGGCAGGTTTCCGTTCATAACGCCCTCGACGATCATTTTCATCAGTGTCGCCTGTGGTGCAGAAAGCTCTGCAGAACCAAATCCCCATGCTGCGTCAAGGAGCAGGAGCACACCTCCGATTGCAATCGCTGATACCACTGCTCCGATCAACTCGCCAATCTGCTGCTTGACTGGTGTGGAACCGAGGATGTAACCCGTCTTTAAATCCTGCGAGGTATCGCCTGCCATTGCAGCTACGATACAGATAATCGAACCAATTGCGATGGCGCCAATCATACCATTCACACCAACATTACCTGATGCCTTGAGAATGACTGTGGCACAAAGAAGCGTAGCAATCGTCATTCCCGATACCGGATTATTGCTGCTGCCTACCAGTCCTACCATTCTGGACGACACTGCACCAAAGAAAAATCCAAATATTGCAATAATCAAAGCGCCCGGAATAGATACCGGAATGTCAGGGAATATTGCAATCAGGACGATCAGCACAAGAATTCCAATCACGACAAGCTTGATATTTAAATCCTTATCTGTTCTGAGCATCTTTCCGTCTGAATCAGCATTGCTGCCCTTTAAGCTCTTGATGGTATCACGGAATGTACCAAAAATGAGTGGAAGCGATTTAATCAGACTGAAGATTCCGCCTGCGGCAACTGCGCCCGCTCCGATGTATCTGATATAGCTGCTCCAGATCGCACTGGCACCGCCCGCTTCGTACATCTCTGCAATGGTCGCTGTTCCCGGATACAGGATCGTCTCCCCACCAAATGCAACAATCGCAGGAATCAGCACGAACCAGCCAAGCATACCTCCTGCAAACAAATAGGAGGAAATTTTAAGTCCGCAGATATATCCGACTCCCACAAGCGCCGGATAGATTTCTGTCGAGAACTCTGTCTTAAGTGCCTTGACCGGTATCGCGATCGTACCGGGAATCATCTTCAGGCCATCTACCACAAATTTAATCAGTGCAGATAATCCCATTCCCACAAAAACTGATTTTGCGGAGGCTCCGCCTTTTTCTCCTGCAAGAAGTACCTCTGCGCAGGCTGTACCTTCTGGATAAGGTAATGTCTTATGTTCTTTTACAATCAGTGCTTTTCTCAGCGGAATCATAAACAGGACTCCGAGCAGACCGCCTAAAAGTGCGATCAGCATGATCGTGAGCATGCCCGGCTTATCGGTCACCCCTTCACTTGACCACAGAAAGAGCACAGGCATGGTAAAAATGACTCCTGCAGCAAGAGACTCTCCCGCCGAACCGATGGTCTGAACCATATTGCTCTCAAGGACTGAGTTCCTCTTGAGCAGGATTCTCAGCACGCCCATCGAAACGACTGCTGCAGGAATCGAAGCAGACACTGTCATGCCCACGCGCAGTCCTAAGTACGCATTGGCAGCGCCAAACACGACTGCCAGAATAATTCCCATCACGACCGAGGTGACTGTCAGCTCGGGCTGTGTCTTGTCCGCGGGAACATAAGGTTTAAATTGTTCGTCTTTTTCTTTACTCATCGATAGAATTCCCCTTTTCATAAAATAAAATATAATATATAAATATTATCGGCTATTCAGCTAAATATATTTACAGAAAACCGGTAACCATTTTACCGAAAAATTCTGCCTGCATGTTTCTCGAGTGCATGCAGATTGATCATGCCGAGAATCCCACAGGATATAATTTCACCGACACCGACTGTCAGCATAAAATACGGAATCGAGCCCTCAAACTGATACACATACGCAAGTACAAAAGGCACGATAATCGTATTGGCCAGAATTGGTGGAATTGGTGCAAGCCATTTGTATTTGCGAAGCATCCGGGTTCCGACCGCACCGATCAGGGTCGCAAGGCTTCCAAATACAACGTCAAGTGGCATACATCCTGTCAGAATGTTGCTCAGGAGGCATCCGACAAATAATCCCGGAACTGCCGCTGGTGTGAAATACGGCAGAATGGTCAGCGCCTCAGAAAACCGTACCTGAATCGCATAATTTGCAAGTCCGAAGGCATTTGCGATAAAGGTCAGTATGACATAGATAGCTGCGATCATTGTTGCCTGCACAATTTTGGTTACATAGGTGTCGTTCTTTCTTTCGTTCATTTTCTTTTCTCCTTTAGTTTTGTTTTTCGTCAGGAAGGTCTCGAACTGACGTTATTTCTTCGGAAAAGTCCATATTTTACAGGCTTTTCCAAAGACAATTATACGGGAAATGCTTCCAAAGTCAAGTGGCAAGTATTTCCTTATTCTTTAACAAACGAACGAAGGATAACCGTCCTATTCATTGTCAGGCACTGGACTACGAATGTGAATTTTCTAATGGGCGATGCAATTTTTTCTAAATTTACCGCGACCGGACTCTACGCGCCTTCCGTGTCGCGTTTCGTCCTAAATCCGCATCCATGCGGATTTCCGCTGTGCATCCTAATCCCCCATAAGAAAATATCAACATTCTCCGCCAGCCTTCCACTTAAATAGGACGGTTATCCTTCTGTGTATTGGAAAGCTGAAGTACACAGAAAACGGCTGATTACATTCCGTAGACTGCCCGGTGGAGAATGGTGATATTTCCTTATATGGTGCTGCGATACACAGAAGTAAATTTGCATGGAGGCAAATTTAGGCGAGACGGAGGCCATGGAAGCCGACTCGAGCCGGCTTCGTACGTTTTAGAAAACTCTGGGCAGCATATTAGGAAATTCCCATTCGGAACCAATGGCAGTCCGAGGAATGCAATCAGCCGTTTTCGTCCGTACTTCACTACACAAAACCCCCGCCATAGTGACGGGGGTATATAAATATTATTTAGTTTACCATGAACAGGTAGATCATCGTGAGTCCAAGTCCGAGGCAGAACATAAACAGTCCAAAGGACAGGCTTCGCTCGATGATACGGCCACTCTCAAAGAATTCCGTACTCTTGATCGCAAGCTTATGCTCATAATTTTTCGGCTCGTAATCCTTTTTCATGATCGTACAGTAGAGCCTGCGCACACGCTCGATGGTGCGTCCCAGACTGTGCGTAAAATAATTGCCTTCCGGCAGCTCGTATGGCAGCGGCCTGTCGCTGTAGACCGTCTTTCGAAGAATCACGACAATAGTATCCACCATACTGTCCAGAATTCTCGAGATAATCCCCAGACCAACTGTTGCTCCTTTGTAGAGTACCGCCCTGTACACATACCGCTCCATGTCAAGCCAGGCAGGGAAGATACCACGGTACCCTTCCTCCTTCTTGCGAAGCATCAGAAGACGCACGATCAAAATGTAGACAATCGCGCCCACTACAATCGAAACCAAAGCGCCTGACAAATTCTTGACGGAGAAATAGAAAACCTCCTCCTGATCGACCGCCCAAAGCTCCCTTGCACCAGAATGCACAAAGCCATACCGGGCAATCGGATCTGCCACAGCGCCGGGGAACAGACCGATAAATGGAATCGGCAGCGCACACAGACCAATCGCAATCTTACTTAGCACAGATGCATACGCTTTCTTTGACTCATATTCGCTCTGAAGCTTCTCATCGCAGTTCTTTTCCACAAAAAGCACAATAAAGAGCTTTGTCATATAGGCAACCGTAAGTCCGCCCGAAAACAGGAACAGATACTCCACAATCCGAAAAGCCATCGGTGATGCGACTGCAGTCGCAGGGTCCATCAGCGCTGTATATTCCACAATACTCTCATGCAAAAGTGTCTTGCTCACATATCCGTTGAGCAGTGGAATACCGCCCACACCAGCTACCGCCAGCGTAAATGTCACCAGCAAAAACGGCTTTTTATGTCCGAAACCGCGCACCCTGTTCAAATCATAGCTTCCTACCTGTGCAAAGATAATGCCTGCAATCATGAACAACACAAGCTTCACGAGCGAATGGTTGAGCATATGCAGATACGTTCCGTTAACAGCCATACTGAATACATTTGACACTTCCCTGGAAAGTTCCGCGTCTGTCGAAACTGTCATCATCTGCGCCAACAGAATCTGCATCGCCAT
This sequence comes from Lachnospiraceae bacterium, assembly GCA_017391545.1. Classification (GTDB taxonomy): domain Bacteria; phylum Bacillota; class Clostridia; order Lachnospirales; family Lachnospiraceae; genus COE1. The sequence continues at coordinate 6,412 of JAFOYD010000036.1, read as the reverse complement.
GCCGACTAAGATAAAGCCAATCTGAGACATTGAAGAATATGCCAGCGTCGTCTTGAAATTATTGCTCATCACGCCCCTGATACCGCCAAGCACCATCGTCGTCAATCCGACCAGCAGAATAAATACTCCCCAGCCTGACTGCATCGGAAGGATTTCCAGACTGACCAGCAGGATGCCGAACACACCCGTCTTGCTAAGGATTGCCGACAACAGCGCTGTAGCAGGTGCAGGCGCCTGCGTGTAGGACTGTGGCAACCACACATGAACCGGAAAAGCACTAGCCTTCGCACCAAATCCCACAAACATGCAGCCTGCAGCCACATACAGCCAGGTAAGATCCTCTCCAGCCTGAATCTTAGCCGCAGCGCCATTGTACAACTCGCCAAAGGTAAGCGTGCCAAGCTGATTATATGCAATGAACAGACCCATCAAAATCGCCATACCACCAGCAATCGCGATGCCAAGGTACGTGCCTGCCGCATAAGCTGACTCCTTCGTCTGTCTGTGTGCCACCCACATAAAAGAGGTAAACGACATGATCTCGAAGAAGAAAAACAACGTAAACAGATCAGCTGCATAGAAAATTCCCATCGTAGCACCAAGCGTGAACAGATTGAACAAGTCGTATCTTATGACATGCGTGTCATTTTTCATGTATTCCTTTGAGAATAAAAATGTCACGAACCATGCAAATGCTGTGAGTACGGCAAAGCTTCCACGGAAGCCTGTGTAGAGAAAATGCAGTCCCTGACCACCAATCCCTGCCAGAGAGACCGTTTCAAATGTCGCACCATTCAGGTTCTGTATGAGTGGAACCAGTACCGCTGCAAGCTCGACTGCTGCCGCCAGAATCACACAAACTGACGCGAACCTTTTTCCCTGATCCGATTTCCCGGATCGAAATACGAACCACACAAGCAAGCCAATCACAAAAGGAAAGATTACTGCAAAAAGAATCATATTCATTTCTCAAATCCTCCTTCCTAAATAAGTCCATTTGCCACACTTGTAAAGAAATTCACAAGCGGACCACTATATACGCCAAAGACAACCATAGCAATAACGAACAGTGTAAGTGGCAAGACCATGCGCCAGTCGGGATCTTGAATCTCCTCATGGAGCGTTGCGTAGTCAAAATCATTTCCCGGGAAATACGCCCGGATCACAATTGTAAGCATATAAATCGCCGTCAGAAGTGCCGATATGAGAAGTCCTCCCACACCAATGATCGCCATCGGATTGCCACTTGCAAATGCAGCGCTGGCAAGATTCCACTTCGACACAAAACCGCAAAGCCCGGGCACACCCATCAGTGCAAACGCCGAAACCGTAAAAATCGCAAAAATCTTTGGCATTTTCTTCGCCATGCCATCCAGCTCATACACATAGTTCGCATGTGCCTGTGTAATCATGGCGCCTGCACAGAAGAACGAGCAAATCTTCATCACGCCATGAAAAATCATATGGGTCAATGCGCCGACCAGTCCAAGTGGTGTCATGATCAGGACACCAAACAAGATATAAGACAGATTGGAAATCGTTGAGTATGCCAGCCTTCTCTTGATATGTGTCTCCTTCACCGCCATGCTGCATCCATAGACAATCGTAAAGATGACAATGCCAAGCAGCAGATACTGTGCCCATGTACCTCTGACAAAATCAGCGCCAAAGCTGTAATACGTAAGTCTCATGATCGCAAAAGCGCCTGACTTTACGACAGCCACCGCATGAAGTAGCGCCGTGACCGGAGTAGGCGCCACACCTGCCTGAGGAAGCCAGGAGTTGAACGGGCAGACAGCCGCTTTTACGCCAAATCCCATAAACGAGAACACATACACCAAAAGCAACAGATTTTTCTTGTCGCCGATCGCACTAAGATTCAGCACGCCGCCAAAGATAAAGTCAAGGCTGTCGCCATAGATGATGAGGAAGATCATACCAATAAACGCAAATGCCGCACCGCCAAGCGAATAGTAAAAGTACTTGCGGCTTGCAAGCACCGCCTCACGTGTGAGCGTATGCATGACAAGCGGAACCGTCACAAGCGTCAGAAGCTCATAAAAGCAGTACATCGTAAGCATATTTCCTGACATGGCGATACCAAGCGTCACGCCATAGGTCGCCGTATAGAACATATAGAAAATGTTCTCATGTACAGGGCCGTTATTTTCATGCTCCATATAAGGAAATGAGTACAGCGTCGCAAGCGGCCAAAGCGTGGCCACAAGCCCACCAAATACCATGCTCATGCCATCCACCTTCAGCGCAAAATTCAGCTTTGCACCCGCGTAGTTGATGATACGCATCGTATCCGTGGGTCCCTGTGCCAATAAAATATATGTCAGTATCGTGTTGAGAACCACATAAGAAAAAATATAAATCTGTTTCTGCTTTTTCTCCTTGAATTTAATCAGATTTAACAGGATTCCACCCACAAAAGGAAGCAGTATCACCGTAAGCATCAGACCTAATATCATGATTGTTCTACCTCCTCTTTCTACAGTAATCCGCTGGCAATTGTGCCAACCCAGTCAATGAGCGGTGTCGGATACACACCCAGAAGCAATGTGAGCACCGCAAGAATCACGATCGGAGCAAGCATGAGTAAAGGCGGCTCCTTGTACTTCTCAAGTGACGATGCGTCTGCCGGAGCCTCCAGAAATCCCCTGATGCTGATTGGCAGTAAATATCCCGCCGTCAGAAGTGCCGACACCAGAAGCGCCACAGGTCCGATCCAGGAAAGTGCTCCCGCGCCGCTCTCCAGACTTCCCACAGCCAGATACCACTTGCTGATGACACCGCTTGTAGGAGGAATTCCAATCAATCCCAGTGACACGATCGTATAGCTTGCAAACAGGACAGGCATCTTCTTTCCAAGTCCCACAAAATCTTTCACCTTTGTCCTGCCTGTGCTGAAAATCAGCGCTCCTGCAAACAAAAACAGTGCACTTTTAATAATCGCATGGAATATCACATGCAACAGACTTCCCACAAATGCCGTCGCATTCAGCATAGAAAGTCCCAGTAATATATAGGAAAGGTTCGAAACAGTCGAATACGCGAACCGCTTTTTCATGATCTTTTCCTTAAAGGCAAGGGATGAGCCCATCAGAAGCGTAATGACCGCGAGGATGATCCACACCGTCTGTACCCACGTACCACGGATAAAATCAGCGCCAATGCAGTAATAGATCACGCGGATAATGGCAAGCACACCGCCCTTTACGATGATACCTGACAAAAAAGCAGACGCAGGTGCAGGCGCTACCGGGTGCGCAGTCGGAAGCCATGCATGAAGTGGAAAACACCCCGCCTTCACGCCAAAACCGACAATTGCGAGAAACGCCACGATCAGCATCAGCTGTGTATTTCCAGACTGTACGACAGCCTCCATGTTCAGCGAACCGCCCGCCACAAAGTCAAGCGTATCCGCATACTGGTTCAGAAAATAAATGCCAAACAATGCCATGTACGCACCACAGAAGGAATAAAACATATATTTTAGTCCTGCCATCACAGCCTCTCTCGTGCCTGAGTGAAGTACAAGCGGCATGGAGGCAAGCGTCATGAACTCATAAAACAGATACATCGTCACCAGATTTCCGGAGAAATCCAGTCCCATCAATACACCAAATGTAATCAGATAAAAGCTGTAATAACGCTTTTCATTTTTTTCATGTGCCATATATACAAATGAGAAAAATCCTGCCATTAAGAATATCAGCACCACGATTCCCGCAAAAAGTCTGCCCAAACTGTCGATGGCAAAATACACCGGAATACTTCCTACGAGATCAAAAAGCACAAGTCTGTCTCCCGCTGCCCCACTGATGACATAGAGGGCAAGAAGTGCACAGACAATAAATGACACTCCTGTCACATTTAAAAGACTCTGTCTGCTCTTGAACACACGCTCTGGCAGAAACAGCAACACAAATCCCACAATAACAGGCAGGACAATCGGCAATAAAATCATTATATTCATCTCGTCAAGTCCCCCTATCATCCGAACATATTAAGACCGCTTGTGATCCAGTCCACGATGGGCTGGGAACAGCAGCCAAGTATCATATTCAACAGAATCATGAAAAACAGCGTGATATTATATAAAGGATGCTCCTTCATGATCACCCTCGCAGCCTCTCCGGCCTGTGTCCGCTCTACTCTCCTGCCCTTCGGCGTGTAGATTCGGATGACCGTTTTCATGAAATAAATCGCATTCAGCACCGTACTGATTGCAAGGCAGATCAGTGTCGGAAGCATCTTGGAAACCTCGTTCTGTACCGCAGCCTGTGCAAACAGAAGCTTGCTGATAAATCCCGAGAATAACGGAATGCCCACCATGGAGCATGCGCCCAGCGCAAAGGCGACTCCTGCGATCGGATTGCGGTAGCCGCTTCCTGTCAGGTCCACGAACTTTTTACTGCCGTTTGACGCATCCGTCAGTCCCACTGCCGCTATAAAAAGCAGAGATTTCGTCGATGCGTGCGACAGGATATGGAAAATACTTGCCACGATACCGACGGTCGTTCCAAGGCCAAATCCCATGTAAATATATCCAATCTGAGCAACCGAAGAAAAGGCAATCATACGCCTGATGTCATTTTCCATAATCGCATTGACAGAACCCATGATCATGCCCAGAAGTCCAAACACAAACAGAATATTCACGATCTTCGAATCCACAATAATATCAAAGCCGACAACGCGGAAGAAAATCTTGATCAGCAGGAAAATATATCCCTTAGATACTAAGCTTGACAGAATTGCCGCACTTGACACAGTTGAGTATCCATATGCATCGGGCAGCCATGTATGGAACGGATAAAGCGCGCTTTTGATGGCAAGTCCGACACAGATCATACCGATCGATGCGATCAGTGGCACATTGTAAACGCCCTGTGCATACACATATGCGACGCTCTCCTTGATGTTGCTCATCAACAGATGTCCTGTGATATCATAGAGAACACAAAGTCCCATCAAAAGCAAACCGGAACCAAGCGAGCTCATAATCATGTATCTTGTTGCCGCCTCTATGGTACGGCCGCTCTGCCTGATCATGATCAGGCCACAGGCACTGATGGTATTGATCTCCACAAATACATATGCGGTAAAAAGGTCATTTGTATAGATCAGCGCCAGAAGCGAGCTCAACAGCAAATTGATCATGATATAGTACAGATTGACCTTCGAATCCTCGATCTCCGCATCAATATGCTCCTCGCCGCCTTTTAAGGAAAGCAGCATGACAATGCAGAAAAACAGCGCCATCCCAGCCTCAAGCACACCGGCCCTGATCTCATTGCCCCACGGTGCGGGGAAGTGTCCCATCATAAAAGTGTATGGCTCACCGACACCGAGCATATATACGAACAGCACACCTGACATCGCAGTGATCGCCACTAAGATAAACGTATTCCAGAGGCGCGCCACCTTTTTATTCATGATGGAAGTCAACACACCCGAACCTAAGGATAACAGAATACTAAAAAAAGGAAAATTGCGTATGAATTCCATTATCTGTCCTCCTTTTTCAGCATGGTTGAGATCGCATCCATGTCAAGTGTATGATATCTTCTGTAAAGTCTGATCGTCAGCGACAGCATCAGCGCAGTGACAGACACAGACACAACGATGCCCGTCAGCACCAGTCCACTCGGCACCGGATTGATATAGGCTTCAACGCTCGTCACGTTATCCACGACAATCGGCGCGATTCTGCCGGAAATATAACCCTTTTCCGCAAGGAACAGATACGTTGCCGTATCCATGATATTCAGTCCGATAATTTTTTTGATCAGATTTTTCTGTAACAGCAGATTGGAAAATCCGATGCCAAACAAAATCATGGCAACAGCCTCTCCATAGTTTGCCAGTAAATTTGCACCCATTTTAGAAGCCTCCTTTTCTGAACATGGCATAAAATGCGTACATCGTGCAGGCAACCACCAGACCTACGCAGATGTTCAGCGGCAAAATCAGACCGGAGCTCAGGATATCCCCCGGTGTACCGAGCGGGATTCCCGTCTCAAGATGATGCGCTCCACAATAGAACGAATACGTCTTTGCCAGACAATAGAACGACAGTGCCACAAAGCAGATCCACTTATACGTTTTTTGTGTGAAGAATCGCTCAATCTTTTTAAAGCCGAACGCATTGACATATAAAATCAGACCGGAGCCGATGATCGCACCGCCCGAAAAGCCGCCACCCGGCGATAAGTGTCCGTTCAAAATGACATAGATGCCAAAGATGATAATCAGCGGAACGAGGAAAAATGCCACCTTCTGAACGATAATATCATTCTTTGGTTCATAGAGGCGGTCGCTCTCCTCCTCCTCCTTTTTCTTGGATTTGCTGTCGACACGCAGCAAGATCAGCACCGTACAGGTCGCTATGAATAACACG
>JAFOYD010000035.1 GCA_017391545.1 Lachnospiraceae bacterium | reverse complement strand
TTTATCTATGATTCTTATACCATTTCTCATTGATAGAATTTATACAGAATCGCCTTTCCGAAGGATAGTCCGATGCTTTTATTTTCTGCTAACTTATTCCATTAGCTGTAAAAAATCTTTTACATTTTTAGTAATATCACCATTAAATACCGCAGAACCCGCAACAATCACATCAGCACCTGCCTCAAGGTTCATGGTAAGGTTGTCCAGTCCCACACCACCATCAATTTCCAGCTTGACATCCGGATATTGCCCATTGATCGCACGTCGCACCTGTCTGATCTTGTCCGTACACGCTGCAATGTACTTCTGCCCGCCAAATCCCGGATGTACCGTCATCACCAGCACCATATCCAACATTCCCAGATATGGCAGCACCTCGCTTACAGGTGTCTCCGGATTGATTGCAATACCTGCTTTGGCACCGAGCGCCCTAATATTTTTGAGTGTCTGTTCCACACAGTCACATGCCTCTACATGGATTGTGACACAATCTGCCCCAAGCTTGATCAGTTCTTCTACATAACGCTCCGGCTTTTCTACCATCATATGCACATCCATAAACAGTCCAGAGCATTTCTTCACACACTTAAATACAGGCATACCAAATGAGATCGATGGTACAAACATTCCATCCATGATATCAATATGCAGGTATGGTGCCCCTGCCTCTTCGACAAGCTTAATATCTCTTCCCAGATTGCAAAAATCAGCGGATAGTATTGAGGGTGATAAATAATTCATTCTAATATTTCCTCTTTTCCTTTTCTTTTAATTCCTCGTAAAATGCCACATAGTTGTCATACCTTACCTGACTGATACGGCCATCCTTTAACGCTTCTCTCACACCGCACACCGGTTCATGGATATGCACGCAGGTCATAAACCTGCATTGATCCTCATATGGCATAAACTCCGGATAGTAATCCTTTAGCTCCTCCTTTTCCATATCAAACAGCGAAAGTGAACTAAATCCCGGTGTATCCATGATATAAGTGTGATCTGAAATTGTGATCAGTTCCGAGTGTCTGGTCGTATGTCTGCCTCGCTCAATCTTTTCACTGATGGCACCCGTCTCCATCTTTCTGCCCTTTTGCAGGCAATTGACAATGGAAGACTTGCCGACTCCGCTTGGACCCGCCACTGCAGTCGTCTTATTGCGCAGCACTTCCATCAGCTCATCAATACCTTCTTTTTTCATGGCACTTACGAACATGACCTGACAACCACTGTTTTCATAGATTTTTTCAATACGTTTTCTCTCTGCCTGATCCGAAATGTCCTTTTTGTTAAAGCAAAGAATACACGCAAGCCCCTGTTGCCTCATCATGATCAGGAATCTGTCAAGCAGATTGTAATTTGGTTCAGGCTTTGTCAATGCAAATATCAATAATGCCTGATCGATATTTGCTACAGCCGGACGTATGAGCGCACTTTTCCTTGGAAGTATTTCCATAATATTACCCTCAAGATTTTTGGCATTTGTGATTTCTATGACAACATCATCACCGACAAGCGGCTTGATATTCTCTTTTCTGAAAATGCCTTTTGCCTTACATTCATACGTTCCCTTGCCAGCCACATGCACATAGTAAAAGCCGGCGATTCCCTTTATAATCTTTCCCTGCATCTGTTACTCCTCAGCACACATTCTTGCTCTAATTTTTCGTGAACTGTACATTTTGCTGTGTCTGAGCTAGTGCAGGACTTACCTGCGTTGTCTGATTTCCGTCAGAATCTGTCACAAGCTCCTCTGTATTTTTCAAATATGATATCGTAACGATTCCATAAGCTGACGGGCTTTCAAAGCCGCTTAAATTAATTGCTACAGGAAATGCTGTCACATTTTGTGAATACCAAAGCTGTTCACTTCCATCAGCAGTTGTAAGGATTACCTCTGCATTTCCACCCATATAGTCTTGTGGAGCCTGTATCATCAAATTGCAGCTATACGTCTGAATCTCACTTCCAATACTGATTTTTAAATCAACAGTCGTGCCTTCGCTGACAGTGGTGCCCGCCTCATAACTTTGATAACAAATCTGTCCCTCGGGATACTCTGAACTGTAGGATTCCTCCACATCGCCAACCACGATACCTGCTGCCTCAAGCGTACTCACTGCCGCCTCTTTTGTCTTGCCAATAACCTCGGGCATTCGTACTTCTACATTACTTCCGCCCTTGCTGATCACAATGGTGACTTCCGATTCTAACGGAGCCACTGAATTTGCTTCCGGAGATTGTGATATGATCGTACCTTTTGCATATTCTGAAGAATATGCATCAGATTTCACTACTTTAAAGCCCTCTTTGGTCAGTGCTGCTGTTCCCTCAGCCTCTGACATTCCCTCGACCGCAGGTACATTGATACCATCCGAACCTGTACTTACAGTAAGTACGATTGTCGTGTTCTTGATGATCTTGTCGTTTGGTCTCACTTCCTGACCATCTTCCAATGCTGCTGATATAACCTGATTTTTTGCATACTGTGTTGACTCTGCAAAGGTCGTCTTGCAGCCAAGCCCCACGGCATTGAGCGCACTCTTTACTTCATCCACATCCAGACCAGCAAATTCCGGCATCACCGCTCTCTCCGCATCACCGCCATGCTCCTGGCTCTGTGCTGCGGAACCGATCTGCTCAAAGATTCCTGTTGCCTTACCTGCAAAGAATAACAGAATGCAACCAATAATCACGGCAGCAATCACAGTAAGTACTGTTGTCAATCTCTCTGCCTTTGGATTGTAGTCATACTCATCCTGCCCGTAGCTGTTCTGATAGTCCTGCTCATCGTATCCATACTCATCTTCACGCAGATTTCTACGATTGACTGTCTCCTGTGCATAGTCCTCCTCGTAGTAATCATACTCTCTGCTATTCTTTGCTTTATTCTGCCTGGTGTTATTATTCTTCTTATTTGACGAAGCATTCTTATTCTTCTTTGAGCCGGAGTTCTTTGCTTTTCCCTGCCCCTGTCGTGTACCATTTGATGACTTTGACTGTTTTGTATTGTTTTGAGACTGTTTTCTGCTGCTTCGCACAGGCTGTTCCTGAATCGGATCCTGGTAGTATCCTTCATCCTCATAATATGGTTCGTTTCCATAGTCATCCGTATCCATGTCGGTCGCATAATAGTCATTATTGTTTCTTCTGACTGGTTTGATCTGATTCGGAATTGCCTCAAGCTCCGCCTCATCAGCATAAGTCTCGCGACGTGGAACCCTGTCTTCCCATACCGTATCAAGCACGCCTGGCATCACTGCAGATGCAGGCTGTGCAATTGTCGCCTGTGTACTCACAGCGCTGTTCTGATTATTACTTACGGCAGTCGGTACGATTTTTGTCTTTGCTGCATCATCCACAGGATCGATCTGTGCAATCACTGCATCAGGATTGATCAGGGAATGTTTCAAATCCTTGATCATCTCGCCCATGCTCTGATATCTTCTGTCAGGACTTTTCTGTGTACACTTCATGACAATATTTTCTACACTTACGGGAATCTCCGGCACAAAATCCCTCATGGACGGCATCGGATCCTGTATGTGTTTGATTGCGATAGACACTGTTGTATCACCATTAAAAGGCACACGTCCTGTCAGCATCTCAAACAAAGTGATTCCCATCGAATAAATATCACTTTTTTCATCAGAAAATCCGCCTCTTGCCTGCTCCGGTGAAGTATAGTGCACAGAACCCATTACATTTGACGTAATCGTATTGCTCGATGCAGCCTTGGCGATTCCAAAATCGGTGACTTTTACCTTTCCCTCTTTAGAAATAATGATATTCTGAGGTTTGATATCCCTATGTATGATGTGATTATTGTGTGCAGCCTCGATACCCATTGCCACCTGTATGGCAATACTGATTGCTTCTTTTGTTGTGAGTCTGACTTTTTTCTCGATATATTTTTTGAGTGTGATTCCCTCTACAAGCTCCATTACAATATAATGAATACCATTTTCCTCACCCACATCATAAACATTTACAATATTCGGATGCATGAGTCCTGCAGCTGCCTGTGCTTCTACCCTGAACTTTGACACAAAATTTCTGTTCTCAGAAAATTCCTGCTTCAGAACCTTCACAGCTACAAAACGGTTCAACTTTTGATCTTTTGCCTTATATACGTCCGACATTCCACCAGTGCCAATCTTTTCAAGCACTTCATAGCGGTCTCCTATAAGCATTCCTAACTTAATCATCCTGACCTCCAAACGGTTCCACAAGAACCACAGCTATATTATCACGTCCACCATTCTCATTGGCAGCCTCAATAAGACGTTCTCCCGCTTCGCTAAGGCTGCTGCTGCCACTGATAATCCTATGTATCTCATCGTCTTTTAGCATATTGGTAAGTCCGTCTGTGCAGAGTAAAAGCTTTTCATTTCCTCCAAGACATACGTCAAAGAAATCCACAAGCACATATTCTTTTACTCCGATCGCCCTTGTGATAATATTTTTATCCGGATGTGTCCTTGCCGCCTCACGGTCAATGCCACCCATATCTACCATTTCCTCTACCAGGGAATGGTCCTTTGTGATCTGTGTAATGAAATCATTGATGACATACATTCTGCTGTCACCGACATTTGCCACCGTCACATGATTCTGATCGATCGTAGCTGCGACAAATGTCGTTCCCATTCCCTTTAACCGCTCATCTCTTCTGGACATTTTGTTGATGTAGGTATTTGCATCATCGATTGCTTTTTGAAGAATGTTCTCTGCATCGTGTTCCTGCGTGTAGTTTTCGATGACCTCCACCGCTTTTTCAACCGCATGCTTTGATGCATAGTCACCTGCATTATGACCACCCATTCCATCAGCCACAATAAAAAGGTTGGGAAGATTCCCCACCATTTTATCTGAAGTATATATATAGTCTTCGTTTATTTCCCTTCTCTTTCCAACATCAGTTATAGAAAATAACTTCACTTTTTCTCCTCCAATCAGTTCACCCAAAGCTTTCCACACTTCCCTTTATATTAGCACATGTATTATTTTAATTCAAGATTTATCATGATTCATCGGTTATGCTTTGAGCATGGCGTCTGCGAAGCTGTCCACAGGCTCCATCAATATCGCGTCCCATCTCGCGTCGTATCGTGACGTTGATATGCTTTTTCTCCAGCTTGTTCTGGAATTTCAGGATATCCTTTCGCTCAGACTCGATATAGTCACGCTCCTTAATCGGATTTACCGGAATCAGGTTAATATGGCAATTGATGTCGCCCACAAGCCGGCACAGGTTCTCTGCATCCTCATCGGTGTCATTGACTCCTCCTACCAGACTGTACTCAAACGTGATGCGTCTGCCTGTCTGATCAAAGTAATAGCGGCAGGCATCCATAACCTCACTGATATCGTATTTTCTTGCAATTGGCATCAGCTCCTGACGCTTCTCCTGCGTCGAACCGTGAAGTGACAATGCCAGTGTGATCTGAAGCTTCTCATCTGCAAGTCTTTTCATATTCTCTACAATACCACAGGTCGATACCGTAATATTCCGCTGGCTGATATTGAGTCCGTTTTCATCCGTAATGAGCTGTATGAACTTCAGCAGATTGTCATAGTTGTCAAGTGGCTCTCCCGTTCCCATAACCACCACATTAGACACTCTCTCACCAGTACTTCTTGATATCGCATAGATCTGATCAAGCATTTCTGAAGGTGTCAGGCTTCTCTCGAGTCCATCAAGCGTCGATGCGCAGAAACGGCATCCCATTCGGCAGCCTACCTGTGAGGAAATGCATACGGAGTTTCCATGATGATATTTCATCCACACACTCTCGACAAAATTTCCATCTGCAAGCTCAAAAAGATATTTCCTGGTACCATCAAGCTTTGATGTCTGCACGGTTACCTCTTTCAATGAGGTATAGGTACAGCTTTCTCTGAGTTTTTCCTTAAGGCTCTTTGGAATATTTGTCATTTCATCATAATCCCTTGCAAGCTTCACATGCATCCATTCATATAGCTGCTTTGCGCGAAAAGCTTTTTCGCCAAGCCTCTCAATTTCAGTTTTTAACTCGTTCAGTGACAACGATTTGATATCTGTCTTCATACAATCCCTCTTAAAAACAGTTATTTAGTCAATACACTAATAAAAAATCCGTCCGCATCATGGACTCCTGGCAAAAGCTGCAGATATCCATGCTCTGTCGTATTGCTGTGCAGACACGCTGGCAGCTCTTCATCAAGTGACACAGGTGTCAGTTTTTTATCATTTACAAGCCACTCAAAATGTTCTTCATTCTCGTTCTGATTAATGGTACAGGTGCTAAAAAGCAGTCTTCCGCCTGGCTTTAGATATAATACAGCCATCTCCAGAATCTGTTCCTGAAGTCTTACAATATCATCAACTGCCTGTGAGGTAATATTATACTTGATATCGCGCTTTTTTCCGATGACGCCAAGACCTGAACATGGCACATCAGCAATCACGATATCTGCCTTTCCCATATATGCATCATCTTTTTGCAATGCATCCTGCACCACAGCTGTCATATGCGCTAACCCGCACCGTTCAAAGTTTTCTTTCATCAGCTCCACCTTTCCGGCAGACACATCTCTTGAAAGAACTGTATAATTCACATCATATTGTTCCAGCAGGTCTGCAATGAGCATTGATTTTCCGCCCGGCGCTGCGCACAAATCCATCACCAGCACCGGTTCTACTCTGTTTCCAAGCTTCATACTCTCTAAGCCAATTGCCTCCACTGCAAGCATCGAACTGACATCCTGTATCACAAAGGCACCATCATGATAGTACGGCAGTCTTGTCAGATCATCTGTCTTCGAGATTTTATAGGCATACGGAAGATATGGATGTCTCTCAATCGTTCCACCCATATCGCAAATTGCTTTCTCAACAGCGTTCACAGCATCTTCCATCCTGATTCCCGTTATTTGTGGTATATCCCTGAACCGGAGTGTGACAGGATGCTCCTGCAGCAGTCCCTGCAGCACAAGCTCTGTTTTTTCCTTCCCAAGCTGCCTGGTCCATAAATTGACAATCCATTCAGGCATGGAATACTTTACTGACAGACTTGTATATTCAATCTCTTCTTTGTTCCGTGCAATATTACGAAGCACACCATTCACAAAGCCTTTGAGTGTGGCAAAACCTTTTTTCTGGGCAAGCTTAACCGCCTCATTGCAGGCCGCCGAATCAGGCACTGCATCCATATACAATATTTGATACACGCCCATGCGCATGATTGCCCGGATCACCGGCTTCATTTTATTGACAGGAACCTTTGAAAAACAGTTCAGCACATAATCCAGCTCAATCCGCCTTTCCAAGACTCCTTCATATAACCTTTTGATAAAGGACTTTTCCTGCTGAGAAAGATAATTGTATTTATTCAGCACATCTCTCACAATCACATGCGAGTAGACATTTTCTGTCAAAAGCATCTCCAGCACAAGCATGCGCAGATTTATTTTATTATTTTCAGCCATCGATTACTCCCTGATTCGTCATCCTGTTATTCGCCAAAGCACATGCCTGTTTTCCACTGGTTTCCAAGCAGGAAACTTCTCGTATCCATGCGCTTTTTCCCCTCAAGCTGCAATTCGCACACACGAAGGATTCCTTTACCGCAAGCGACATCGAAATAATCCTTTGTCACATCGACGATGGTTCCAGCCTTCTCCGTATTTGTCGACTCTGCCGACACCACATCACAGCTCCAGAGCTTGACACTCTTACCCTGAAAGGAAGTGAATGCGCTCGGCCATGAGTTTAGTCCTCTGACAAGCCGCTCAATGGAAACAGCATCTTTTGTCCAGTCAATCTTTCCAAACGATTTATCCATTATTTTTGCATAGCACGACAGACTGTCGTCCTGTTTGACCGGGACAACTTCTCCGCGTTCGATCATCGGTAAGGTATCTACAATCAACTCAGCTCCCGCCTGTGACAGCTTATCAAAAAGACTTTCCGCCGTTTCCTTTTCATCAATCGTAACTTTTTTCTGCGTCAGGATATCGCCGGTATCAATTCCTTCATCCATCTGCATAATTGTGATTCCGGTCTCCTGTTCACCATCGATAATGCACCAGTTAATCGGTGCTGCTCCTCTGTATTTTGGCAGGAGGGAAGCATGGATACAGACACAGCCGTATTTTGGCATCTCTAATATTTCTTTTGATAAAATCTGACCAAAAGCTGCCACAACGTAAATATCTGCTTCGAATTTTTTCAACTCTGCAATTGCTTCAGGTGTCTTGATTTTTCTTGGCTGAAACACAGGGATATTGTATTTTACTGCACATTCCTTAACAGGTGGAAACTGCATCTGACCGCTTCTTCCCTTTGCCTTGTCAGGCTGTGTCACAACTGCAGTGACCTCATGTCCTGCCTTTATGATTGCTTCAAGCGCTCCTACTGCAAAATCAGGAGTTCCCATAAAAACAATTTTCAATTTATCCACACTCCTTTTTACTCTTCATCGTCGTCGATCATCTCGACATCCATCAGATCGCCTTCAACCTTTTCAACATAAAGATGTCCGTCAAGATGTTCAATTTCATGACAAAGTGCTCTCGCAAGCAGCTCCTCACCTTCAACTTCGATTTCATTTAATTCTTCATCCAAAGCAACGACCTTCACGTAATTTGGTCTGGTAACAATACCTGTCTTTCCAGGCACACTGAGGCACCCTTCATTTCCTGTCTGCTCTCCACTTGTCTCAACGATCCTCGGATTGATGAGAAGAATCGGATCTTCACCTGTCGTGTCAATGACCACGATTCGTTTTAATATGCCTACCTGTGGCGCTGCAAGTCCTACTCCATTTGCTTCATACATTGTCTCAAACATATCATCGATCAAATCCTGAATCCTCGGTGTTACCTCTTTCACCTCTTTTGATACTTTATTCAGTACGGGATCTCCGATTTCTCTGATTGTTCTAATTGCCATGTTCTTTCACTGCCTTTCTCATAATATCTTTATATTTCTTAATAATTGTTCATAGGATCAAAATCAAACTGCACACTGTCTGATTCCCACTGCATGGTATTAATAAATCTCTCCAAATCATCCTTGATATCCACCAGCACCTGATAACCCCTGTGCTTGATGTAGAAAATGTTCCTGTATATATCATTAATTCTTCCGATCGAAGCCTCCGAAGGTCCAATAATGACAGGCCTTTTGTCCGGGCAACAATGTTTTGCCCTGTCTGCGAGCTCCCTGCTTCGTGCCATCCCGGAAAGCTCATCTTTCGAAAGCACCAAAACTGCCATCATATGTGCCACCGGCGGGTAAAGCATCAGATCACGATATGCGATTTCTTCCTCATAAAAACCTTCGTAGTCCTGGTTTGCGGCATGTATGATCGTGTAGTGCTCCGGTTGGTACGTCTGTATGACCACCTCTCCCGGAAGTGCACTTCGTCCTGCCCTGCCGGCAGCCTGTGTCAAAAGCTGAAAAGTACGCTCACCTGCCCTGTAATCGCCTGCATACAGCGACATGTCTGCGGCAAGCACTCCTACCAATGTGACTTTGGCAAAATCATGTCCCTTGACGATCATCTGCGTTCCCACAAGAATATCTGCCTCTTCATTGGCAAACTGTGACAAAATCTGTTCATAGCTGTCCTTGTTCTTCGTCGTGTCGGCATCCATTCGCAGCACTCTTGCCTGTGGAAATTCCCGGTGCAAAAGCTCCTCAATCTGCTGTGTTCCTGCCCTGAAGCCAAGAATATATTTTGAGCCGCATTTAGGGCAATTGCTGACTCCCTGTGTCTCATAGCCACAGTAATGGCAAACTAATC
Organism: Lachnospiraceae bacterium; assembly: GCA_017391545.1. Classification (GTDB taxonomy): domain Bacteria; phylum Bacillota; class Clostridia; order Lachnospirales; family Lachnospiraceae; genus COE1. The sequence goes on along the minus strand of JAFOYD010000035.1, from coordinate 3,033 downwards.
TGCTTGTTTTCCGGTATCTGTCTGTATGCTCTGACAATGACACATCACAGTGCGGACATTTCATCACATGGCCACAGGCTCTGCAGGATACAAAGCCTGCATATCCTCTCCGGTTGATAAACAGCATCGTCTGTTCCCCTTTTGCCAGTCTGTCCCCGATCAGGGTCTGAAGCCTTCTGCTGAATATGGAACGGTTACCGCTTTTTAACTCTTTTCTTAAATCCTCCACGTATACCTTCGGAAGTTCCCCGCCGGCAAGTCTCTCCTTTAATTCAAAGAGCTTTATTTCACCGCTTTTTGCACGGTAATAGGATTCCAGCGACGGTGTCGCAGAGCCTAACAGAAGGCTGGCTCCTTTCATACGGCAAAGCTCACCTGCCACCTCTCTGGCGTGATATTTTGGCATCCCTTCACTTTTATAGCTGCCCTCATGCTCTTCGTCAATGATGACCAGGCCAAGCCTTTCAAACGGTGTAAACAGTGCAGAACGCGGGCCGATCATGATATCGATATCGCCTTTGGCTGCACGTTCATACTGATCTGAGCGCTCACCCGCGGAGAGTCTGGAATTCATCACCGACACTTTATCGCCAAATCTCTGGTAGAACCTCACAAGCGTCTGATACGTAAGGGCAATTTCCGGAATCAGCACAATCGCCTGTTTTCCCTCTGCAATCACTCTTTCAATCAATTCCATGTATACTTCCGTCTTACCGCTTCCGGTAACACCATGCAGCAGATAAGTCTGTCTGATTCCTTCCCGAAAATCTGTTGCAATCCGGTCTACAATTTCATTTTGTTTCTCTGAAAGCTGTTTTTTCGTTTTTTGCTGCCAGCCATCAGCTATATTTTTCGGCAATGTACTTCGGTAGATGTCCTCTGTCTGTACCTCAATAATCCCTTCGCGTTCAAGCGATTGTATTGTCTGTGTTGTGATGTTAAGCTTGCCTGTCACAAGAGCCTGTGGAAGGATTTGCTGTATTGAAAGCTCTCTCATAAGCCTTGCCTTTGCCTTTTGATGTTTTGACTCATACTCCTCTGCCTTGATTCCTGCTGTTTCTGCATCAACCTTACACACCACAGTCTTTTTCACAATCTGTTTTAGTTTCTTTTTGACAGGGAGCACGGTCTTAAGTGCTGCGATCATCGTGGAACCGTAGTTTTCCTTGATCCACCATGCAAGGCGCAGCATATCGCCCTGTGCACTGATTCCGCCTTCCACGATCGAATCCACCATCTTCAGTCTGCTCTCATCGTATTCCGCATGATCTGTTATCTCTATCACATATCCTTTGATCAGATTATTTCCTCTGCCAAAAGGAATCATCACAGCCATTCCCACAGATAACGCATCCTGTAATGCATCAGGTATACGGTACTGAAATGGTCTGTCGACCTTTTCATGAGAGATGTCTACTATAATATTAGCAAAACAGTTACCCATTGATTTCATCTAGTATCTCCTGAATCAGCACTCTCTCATCCATAGGATACTTCACACCTTTGATCTCCTGATAATCCTCATGTCCCTTTCCGGCGAGCACAATGATATCTCCCTTTTGACCGTTTGTAATCGCATAACGAATTGCCTCCTTGCGGTCACAGATCTCTACATATTTACCATCCGTCCTGCTGATACCGGTCTTGATGTCATCAATGATATCCTGCGGTTCCTCAAAGCGTGGATTATCCGAAGTAATGATTGTCAGATCTGCAAGCTTTCCACTGACCTCTCCCATTTCAAAGCGTCTGAGTTTTGAACGATTTCCTCCGCATCCAAAGAGACAGACCAGACGATTCGGATGGTATTCCCGAAGTGTTGTCAGCAGACTTTCAAGTGCCATGGCATTATGTGCATAGTCAATCATCAATGTGAAGTCATCCGATACCTTGACCATCTCAATTCTTCCCTTGACCTTGGCACCAAGCAGTGCTTTTTGGATATCCTCGTTGCTGACGCCAAAGTGTCTGCAGATTGCAATTGCCGTAAGTGCATTGTAAGCACTGAATTTGCCCGGGATATCCGTCTGAATCTCCAAATCGATCAGTCCATGCACCTTAAAATCAATCCCCAGAAATCCGGAACCTGTCACAAGCTTTAAATCACTTGCCCTCAAGTCTGCCTGTTCGCCAAATCCATATGTCTCAAGCTCGCATGTATGTCCTTGTGTCACCTGCTTCCAATGCTTGTCATCACTGTTCACAATGCCGACTCTGCACTGTTTGAACAGCATTGCCTTACAAGCCAGGTAGTCTTCGAAGGAAGCATGTTCATTAGGACCGATATGGTCGGGTTCGATATTGGTAAAAATACCATAATCAAAGATAAAGCCCTGTGTCCTGTGCATCATAAAGCCCTGGGATGACGCCTCCATGACAACCACCTGACAGCCTGCATCCTTCATCTCCTTAAAATACTTCTGCAGTGTAAAGGATTCGGGTGTCGTGTTCGAGGCTGGGATCACCTTATCCCCTATAATAATTTCAATTGTCCCTACAAGTCCTACCTTAAAGCCTGCTTTCTCAAGGATATACTTGACCAGATAAGCGGTTGTCGTTTTTCCCTTTGTACCTGTCACACCGATAATCTTCATGCTGTCAGCAGGATTTCCAAAGTAATTTGCTGAAATAAATGCCATCGCATATCTTGTATCATCAACCTTGATTAACGTAACCTCCGTGTCTGCAGGCAGATCCACTTCATGACTAATCACGAGAACCGCCGCCCCTGCCCTTACCGCGTCAGCTGCCGCACTGTGTCCATCAAAATTCGCACCCTGAATACAAATAAAAAGACAGTCCTTTGTAATCTTTCTGGAGTCATTAACCACCTCAGATACATTCACATCCGTACTGCCCTTGACACATTCGTAAGTAAATCCCTTTAGCAAATCCTTACATTGATACATATTATCACACGCCTTTCCATACTGCATTCTATTCTAAAGAATACCATATCCCCCCCTATTTATCAAGAAAGTGTGTAAAATTCTCTAAACGCAATAAGAACCAGACTTTCATCTGGTTCTTATC
>JAFOYD010000034.1 GCA_017391545.1 Lachnospiraceae bacterium | reverse complement strand
GTCTCCTTTAACAGGCTGATAAATTCGTTGAGTAATGCTGGCAGAATATTTTTGACTGCCTGCGGAATAATAATGCTCTGCATGGTCTGGCTGTAGTTGAGTCCCAGGCTTCGTCCTGCCTCGAACTGTCCGATATCAACCGACATAATACCAGAGCGGACAATTTCTGCCACATATGCCGCAGAGTTCAGACCAAAGGCAATCGCCGCAACCATAATCTTATTTGTCGCAGATGCAAGAATGACATAATAAATAATCAAAAGCTGTATCATAACAGGCGTACCGCGCATCACTGTCAGATAGACCTTACAGATCGCATTCAGAATCGTAAATCCGCCGTTTCTGTCATGACCTGTCCTGACGATGGCAATCAAAAATCCGAGAACAATACCAAGGATCACTGCAAAAACTGTGATCAACAGCGTATTTCCAAGACCTTTTACGATGTACTGATAACGGTTATCCTTGATGAAGTTGTTGTATAATTTCTCCTGAAAGCTTCCTGCTGATGCGCCGTCACCGCCACGAACGATGATGACCTGCTTCGAGGTTATGTATGAATTTGAGAAATTAACGCTCTTTTTGCGTTCTTCGGTAACAGTAAAGCCGGAAGCTCCGACATTGACCTTGCCCGCTGTCACTGCTGCAATGATGGAGTCAAATGCCATATCCTCAATCTGAAGCTCCATGCCAAGCTCATCAGCGATTGCACGCATGATATCCACATCAATACCTGTAATCTGATTGTTTTCATAATATTCATATGGCGGAAACTCTGCATTCGTTCCCATAATCAGCTTGCCATTTGTCCGTTCAACATCCTTTTCCACATAAGGATGCTGTCCGACCTCTTCCTCGGTGCCGATATAGTTTTTGATAATTTCATCGACAGTTCCATCATTCTGTAGTTTCATCAGCGCACCATTGATCTGATCCAGAAGTGCTGTATTGTCCTTCGCTGTCAGCAATGCGTAATCCTCAAGCGTAAACTCTTCTTCAAGAATGCTGATATCGCTGTTCTGCTTTACGAACTGAAGTGCTGGCTGTTCATCGATGACCACGCAGTCGATCTTGCCAAGCTTGAGTGCCTGCACCGCATCTGCGCCCTTATTGTAGCGCTCGATCTTCGTTCCGGCTTCATCACCTTCGTAGTCGGATACATAGATGTCACCTGTCGTACCTAGCTGTACGCCAATTCTTGCTCCTTCCAAGTCATCCACACATGTGATCTGCTTTGTCTGTGTTGTTTCTTCCTTTTTGGCACATCCTGCCACACCTGTCATGCAGAGACATAACAGCAATGCGGCAAAGAAACCCTGTTGCCATTTTTTCATTTTCTTTACCCCTTACCTTTCTATGTTTTAATATAACGCATACAGTTTACTGTATCTACGCACACATAATCAAATTATACCATATTTGTAGTTTGTTTCAAAGTATTTGTGTTGTCATGTGGCTGACAACTTTGTATAATAAAATTAAATAATATGTCAAATGGAGGTTTTGTATGAATATTGAAGTGTCAAAAAGGCTTTCGCATTTCCAGACGGGAATCTTTGCAGCCTTAAACGAAAAGAAAGATGCGCTTGTAAAAAGCGGCAAAAAAGTATACAACCTGTCAGTGGGAACGCCCGATTTCCCTGTTGCAGAGCATATTCAGAATGCCCTGATCGACGCCGCAAAGGATCCGGATAATTTCCACTATGCATTAAAGGATCTGCCTGAAATGCTCGAGGCCGTGAAGGATTATTACAAAAAACGGTTCGGTGTGGAGATCTCGACGGACGAGATCACATCCGTAAATGGTTCCCAGGAAGGCATCGCACACATTGGTATGGCACTGTGCAATCCCGAGGATGTCGTGCTTTTGCCAAATCCGGGCTACCCGGTCTTTGAGGTCGGCAGCTTCTTTGGACGGGCACAGTCCTATTATTATGATTTAAAGGAAGAAAACAACTTCCTCCCTCGCTTTGATGAAATTCCAGAGGAAATCGCGAAAAAGGCAAAGTACATCATGGTCTCTTACCCATATAACCCAGTTTGTGCGATTGCACCGAAGTCCTTCTATGAGGAGCTGATTGCCTTTGCAAAAAAATACAACATTATCATTGTCCACGATAACGCTTATTCCGATATCATTTACGATGGTGTCTACGGCGGTTCTTTCCTTGAATTTGAAGGTGCAAAGGAGCTTGGCGTGGAGCTGTTCTCCCTGTCAAAATCCTTTAATCTGACTGGTGCAAGGGTTTCCTTTGTCGTCGGAAACAAAAAGGTCATTGATGCGATAAAGCTCCTTCGGTCTCAGTATGATTTTGGTATGTTTATTCCAATCCAAAAGGCTGCCATTGCCGCCCTTACCGGGCCACTTGACGGTGTCAAGGCGCAGTGCGCAAAATATCAGGAGCGCCGCGACGTGCTCTGTGGCGGTCTGCGCTCGATCGGATGGGATATCAGGGACAGTCAGGGAACGATGTTTGCATGGGCAAAAATTCCCGAGGGATTTTCATCCTCTCAGGAATTTTGCATGGAGCTGATGGAAAAGACAGGTGTCATCTGTACCCCGGGAGACGCCTTCGGAAGCATGGGCGAAGGCTATGTGCGCTTTGCACTCGTTCTCCCGGTCGAGGTCATGCGTGAGATGATCGATGTCATCGACAAGAGCGGCATCTTACATTCACGGTCGTAGTTCTGAATTTACATATAGCATGGAAAAATTAGGACTGAAATAATTCATTCAGTCCTAATTTTTGTAACACATTGTTTCTATCCATTT
>JAFOYD010000033.1 GCA_017391545.1 Lachnospiraceae bacterium | reverse complement strand
TTGGTATAATTAAACATGCATTAGGGGTAATGCAACAAAAAACAATTATAAAATGTAAGATTTAGGGAGGTAACAAACATGAAAAAGAAAATCGTTAGTGTAATTCTTGCAGCAACAATGGTAGCAGGTATGGTAGCAGGATGTGGCAGCAGCAATAGCTCTGCACCGGCAGCAGCACCAGAACCAGCAGCAGAGACAAAAGAAGAAGCAGCTCCTGCAGCAGAAGAAACAGCAGATGCAGCTGAAACAGCACAGGCAGCAGCAGATGCAACAACAGGAGACCTTTCCACAAAGAAGGTTGGTGTATGTATTTATCAGTTCTCTGATAACTTTATGACATTATTCCGTGGCGAGCTTGAGAACTATTTGGTTAGCCAGGGATTCTCAAAGGAGAACATCACAATCGTTGATGGTGCAAATGATCAGGCTACACAGACAGGTCAGATCGACAACTTTATCGCAGCAGGTGTAGATGTATTGATCATCAATCCGGTTAACTCATCTTCAGCAGAGACAATCACAGATAAAGTCGTAGCAGCAAATATTCCTCTTGTATACATTAACCGTGAGCCGGATGCAACAGAGGAGCAGAGATGGCAGGACAACGGATGGAACGTTACATATGTAGGATGTGATGCACGTCAGTCAGGTACAATGCAGGGCGAAATGATCGTAGATCTTGGTGAAGCAGCAGACCTTAATGGCGATGGAAAGATTCAGTATGTTATGGTAGAAGGCGATCCTGAGAACGTAGATGCACAGTATCGTACAGAGTTCTCTATCAAAGCTCTTACAGATGCAGGCATTGAGGTTGAGTGCCTTACAGATCAGGTAGGAAACTGGCAGCAGGATCAGGCACAGCAGATCGTAGCAAATGCTTTAGGTCAGTATGGTGAAAAGATTGAAGTTGTATTCTGCAACAATGATGCAATGGCACTTGGTGCATTACAGGCTATCGAGTCAGCATGCAGAGTTGTTGGTGAGGATATTTATCTTGTAGGTGTTGATGCATTGTCAGAAGCACTTGAGGATGTAATCGCCGGAACAATGACAGGTACTGTATTTAATGATCACTTCTCACAGTCTCACAGTGCAGCAGACGCAGCAATCAATTTCGTAAATGGTGAGACAAATGATTACTACATTGGCTGCGACTATGTAAAGGTAACAAGCGATAACGCACAGGAAATTCTTGACATGGTTAAGTAGTTCATTTGGTCTAAGTTCATAGTAATATAGGTGCGGGTGTTGTAATACGGCACCCGCACTTTTTCAAGATTGGAAATAAGGAGGAGAATAATGTCTGAGTACAAATTGGAATTAAAGGGCATTTGCAAATCATTTCCAGGTGTAAAGGCACTTGATAACGTTCAGCTCTCACTGCGCCCCGGTACAGTCCATGCACTGATGGGCGAAAACGGTGCAGGAAAGTCTACGCTGATGAAGTGTCTCTTTGGTATTTACAAGATGGATGCAGGTGAAATCTATCTGGATGGGGAAAAAGTTGAAATCAATAATCCTGATGAAGCGATGAAGCATGGAATTGCAATGGTGCATCAGGAATTACAGCCGGTTCCGGCAAGAAGTGTGGCAGAAAATCTTTATTTGGGAAGATTTCCAACGAAAAATATCGGACCGATCAAGATGATCGACCACAAGACAATGTACGCTGAAACGGAAAAGTGGCTAAAGGAAGTAAAGATGGATTTTGATCCAAAGGCACAGCTTGGTACATTGTCCATAGGACAGATGCAATCTGTGGAGATTGCAAAGGCTGTTTCACAGCAGGCAAGAGTCGTGATCTTTGATGAGCCGACATCTTCCTTATCAGATAATGAGGTAGAAGCATTATTCAGAATTATGAATGATCTGCGTGACAAGGGCGTTGCGATGGTATACATTTCGCATAAGATGGATGAGATCAAGCGGATCGCAGATGATATCACAGTCATGAGAGATGGTACTTATGTAGGTACATGGCCGGCAGCGGAGCTGACAACAGATCAGATTATTGCAAAGATGGTAGGTCGTGAGCTTACAAACGTATATCCGAAAAAGGAAACAACACCAGGCGAGGTGATCATGGAGGTCAAGAATCTTTCTTCCATCCACGAGAAGTCTTTCCAGAATGTCAGCTTTACGCTTCGAAAGGGTGAAATACTCGGTTTTGGTGGTCTTGTCGGAGCACAAAGAACAGAGCTTATGGAGGGAATCTTTGGCATCCGTAAGCTGGCTGGTGGAGAAGTATACATGCATGGCAAAAAGGTCAAGATCAAACATCCGATTGATGCCATGAATGCGGGAATCGGTCTGATCACAGAGGACAGACGTGGTAACGGAATCTTTGGATGCCTGTCAATCAAAGACAATGTAGGTGTATCCGTATATAATAAGTTCTTAAAGATGGGATTCGTACTTGACCATGGCAGAATCAATAAGGTCGTGGATGAGAGCATCAAAAAGCTCAGTATCAAGACACCGAGTATGAAAGAGCACATTGCAAATCTGTCAGGTGGTAATCAGCAGAAGGTTATCGTATCCAGATGGCTTGCAAACGATCCCGATGTACTCATCATGGATGAACCGACGCGTGGTATCGATGTCGGTGCAAAGCATGAAATATATGAGATTATGAATGACCTTGCAAAGCAGGGAAAGGCAATCATCATGATTTCTTCGGAAATGTCGGAGCTTCTGGGTATGTCAGACAGAGTCTGTGTCATGTGTAATGGCAAGCTGACAGGTGAGATCGACAAACCGGAAGAAATGACACAGGCGAATGTCATGAACTTTGCAACGCAGTTTTAGGGGTACAGAAAGGTAAGGTATAATTATGGTAAAGACAAAACAACAGAAAATCAAAGATTTCTTAATCAATAATGGAGTTATCATCGTTATGTTCATACTGGTTATCTATACCGGATTTACATCAGATAACTTCTTTACATCAAATAATCTCATGAATATTCTGATGAATATGAGTTCCAGACTTGTTATTGCACTCGGTATCGCGGGCTGTGTTATCACAGCAGGCTGTGACCTTTCAGCAGGACGTATGATCGGTCTTGGCGGATGTATTGCAGGTACACTTTTACAGCGTATGGATTATTCGGGCAAGTTTTTCCCTGATATGGAACCCCTGAATGTATTTGTGGCCCTGTTGATCGTTATGACAATTTGTGCAGCATTTGGAACCATCACAGGATTTTTCATCGCATATTTAAGTGTACCGCCATTCATCGCTACACTTGCAATGATGGAAATCGTATACGGTCTTGGTTTGATCTATACAAATGCAACACCTCTTGGAGGATATGTAAAAGCATACACAAATGTGTCAAATGGCAAATTCCTGGGTATTAATTATCTGATATGGATCGCAATTATCGTGGCGGCAATCACGTGGTTCATCTTCAACATGACACGTCATGGAAAGTATATGTATGCAATCGGCGGAAACCCACAGGCAGCAGAGGTCGCAGGTGTTCCGGTAAAGAAGACGCTGATCCTGATTTACATGAAGGCAGCAGCAATGTATGGTCTTGCGGGCTTCATGCTTGGTGCAAAAGCGGGCGGTGCTTCCGTACAGCTTGGATACGGTTACGAGATGGAGGCAATCGCGGCATGTACGATTGGTGGTGTATCCGTTACTGGTGGACGAGGTAAAGTTTCATCAGCAATCATCGGTGTTGCGGTATTTGAACTTTTGAAGGTTGCACTGCAGTACCTTGGCGTCGATGCAAACGCACAGTACATAGCAATTGGTATTGTAATCTTCGTGGCAATTTCACTGGATATCAGAAAGTATATAGCAAAGAAATAAAAAGTATATTATAATAGTTGACGGCTGGTGCGACATTCCAGCCGTTATTCTATTCCTTGGGCGATTATGCTTTTAAATGCCGAAGGAATGTTCAAAGGGAGGATGTATATGACATTGGAAAAACTTATGGAGGTGGCTGGAATTCCGGCACTTTTGTTTGCTGTCTGTATGTATTATGGCATTCGGCTGATCATCACAAAGGATGCAACAGCAATTCGCGGACAGAACCAGAAAGCTCTTAAGGATGAAAAGACGTATGCCGTTATGGCTGGCAGGTTAATCCTTTTTTTTGGAGCTGCGACATTGATCATGGGTGTCTTACTGTTTGTGGACACGATTATCGCAGTAGCGGAGATTATCATAAGTACGACCGTTATGGGAATCTTGTGGAAACGCATGAATGATAAATATGGCTGCTAATATCAGTATCATCATGTGATATAGACAGTTAACAAAGGAAAGGTATGGGGAGTATCATGGAGCAATATTCTGTTCTGCTTGTTGATGACGAAGAAGATGTCTTTCAGGTGATCATGAAAAAACTGGATTGGGAAAGTATGGGGTTTCACATTGCAGGCTATGCCAGAAATGGAGTCGAAGCATTGGAAATGGCAGAGGAGCTTCAAGCAGATGTTGTCATGACGGATATCAAGATGCCATATATGGATGGCCTTACGCTGTGTAAAAAATTAAAGGAACTCTATCCTAAATTGAAAGTCATTATCTTTTCAGGATTTGATGAATTTGAATATGCAAAGGAAGCAATTAAAATCGAGGCTGAAGAGTACATTTTAAAGCCCATCGATTCAAATGAACTGCGGGAAGTCTTTGAACGTATTAAAGTCAATCTTGACAGGGAGATGGATGAAAAGCGGAATGTGGACAAGCTTCGTGATTATTACACGAAGAGTCTGCCGATTCTTCAGGAGAGCTTTTACACTTCTCTGATTGATGGACGCATATCTGAGGATATGATTGAAAGCTACGCCAAAAAGTATCAGATTGAGCTCACAGGACCGTATTTTGTGGCGGCAGTGTTACATATCAGCACATCCGGTATCGCGCAGGATGCAGATATGGATGCTGTGCTTTTGGCGGTATCGGTAAAGCAGCTCGCAGAGGAGGAGCTTCATGGCAGATGGAACAGCAAAATCATGATGTATCTGCGGGATGTAATGGTCATTGCGCAGCTTCCGGGTGAATCAGCCGTGAAAGAATTTACCGACACGATGGACAAGCTGTGCAAAATGGCAAAGCGCGTGTGCAATGCCTGTGTCACTGCCGGAATAGGGTATCTGTGCGACAGTCCTTCACAGCTTCCACTTTCTTATCAGGGAGCAAAAAGCGCTATTTCCTACAGGGTGATTTATGGTCATACAAGGGCAATCAATATTGCAGAAATCAATCCGCATGAAAATGCCGATGCTTCATGGGAAGAGCCTTTTATCAAAAAGATTCTTAAAAAGATAAAGCTTGGTGGGAAAGAGGAGCTTCAGGATGCGATACAGGAGCTTGTTGCCCACATGACAAATAATACAATGTCACTACAAAAGTACTGGCTTCTGATCATGGAGATCATCACTGAAATGTTACGGTTTGGTGCGAATAATCAGATGAATCTCGAAAGCATTATGGGAGAGAACAGTGACGTGTATGCACAGATTACCAAGCTGGATTCACCACAGGCATTAGGACAGTGGCTGTTTGAGAAATGCCGAGAGATACAAAAGCATGTACTCCATGAAAGACAGGACACAACAAAAGCATTTGTGGAGAAAGCAGTTGAGTATGTACATGAGCACTATTCTGACCAAAATCTCAGTATTGAGACGATATGCAGCTATTTAAATGTGAGTGCGGCTTATTTTTCAACGATATTCAAGAAGGAAACGGGCAAGACTTTTATCAATTACCTCACTGATTATCGGATGGAGGAAGCACTGGAACTTTTGATGACACAAAATGAAAAGACATATATTATCGCCGAAAAGGTAGGATATTCGGATCCCAATTACTTTAGCTATGCATTTAAAAAACAATTCGGAATGTCACCGTCAAAATACAAGGCTAATGCTGGCAGACTGGAGCAAAATTGAAGAAGATAAAAGAACGATACGAAAGATTGATTTCAGATACAGGAGGAAGAATAAAGCGCCAGTCAATACAGATTACGATTGCAATATCATTTACGGTCGTATCTGCTTTAAGTATGGGCGTGCTTGGAGTGTCATTGTACAATCAGTTTGCTGTCAGAATGAAGGGGGCTACCATACAAAACTCCGAGCAGCTTCTTGAACAGACTGCTATTAACCTGGAGACATATCTTCGTAGTATGCGTCGTATATCAGATGCGATGAAGTATGGCGTCATTAAGGGCAGGGACTTGTCGCAGGAAAACCTCGATGAATCCATGAATCTGATCTATGAGGCGAACAAAGACAATCTCATCAGCATTGCATGCTATACAAAGGATGGGCAGCTTGTTTCTGCCGCACCCGTTACGACACAAAAGGATAACCTGGATGTGACAGACCAGAAATGGTTTACGGATGCACTTGAGAAACTTGAAAATATACACTTTTCCACGCCACATGTGCAGAATCTGTTTGATAACTACAGTTTTCGCTATTATTGGGTAGTATCACTTAGTCAGGCAGTGGAGTTGACGGATCATGCAAATTCAGAGATCGGTGTATTGCTTGTAGACATGAATTACAGCAGTATTGAGAGGCTGTTGCAAAAGGCAAATACGAAGGCGGACGATACATACTGCTATCTCATGGACAGCAATGGAGAAATTATTTACCATCCAAAGCAGAAACTGATCTACAACAATCT
>JAFOYD010000032.1 GCA_017391545.1 Lachnospiraceae bacterium | reverse complement strand
TTCACTTCTTCATTATTTTTAATATCACTGTAATTCAATCTGCTTACTCCTCTATAATCTTTTTATTGCATCCATGGCAAGCCCATCCTCGTCACTCTGGTATACCAAATCAACAGAAATTCCCTTTTTCTTAAATTCCTTGATCATGTCATCCGGAATATAAAGCGAACACCGTCCTGTATATTCCGCATCTTTTGATGTAATCTGCTCTGTAGTAAAATCCTCAGCTTTCAGACCAATAATCTGCGCCTTTAACCTCAGTACCAGATCCTTTGTGACAAGAACAGGCTGTTCTTTTGTCTTTTCGCTTAGTCCTTTGCATACCTTCAGAATTCGATTATCCGGTTTGTCGTCCGGTAAATCCTCCGGCAAGGTAACATCTACGAAATTTGGTTAAATTCTGACTGTACCACCATTCTCCAGCTCCACGCCCTCCAAAAGATCACCTTTTATCCTGCAGCTTTCAAGGATTCTCACAGCTGTCCTTGCATTTGAACCTTTCTCACCATCAGACTTCTTCAGCCCGTCAAGCTCCTCCACCACGACAAGCGGAATTACCAGATGATTATCCTCGAAGCTGTAAAGCGCCCTTGGAGATTGCAACAGTACATTCGTGTCCAATACATAAGTTTTTCTCATCTAAAACCTCCATTAAAAGATTATCTGTAACTATTTCATTACCTATCCAATCTACATTTTCTCACTGCATCCACAGAAAATATCTACTAATTAATTATAATTATCCCCTCAATATCATTATCCCACTTATGGAAAAATCTGCTATCAATGTTTTGTATAGTTTGTGTAAAATTTACGCAAAAAAGAGCGTTGATTACGCTCTCACAAATTTACCAATATCATTTATGCCTGAAACTGATGCAAGATGTTTTTGTTCTGTCTCAATTCCCTATTGGGTACAGCCAAAACTTCACCCGTAACAGCCTCGACAGGTTTCTATTGATTTTACACCACTCTCTCCCAACAGATTTCCAACAACGGATACTTTTTAATACTTCCCCTTTACACACCCCCAAAATCTTCATGTCGACATTTTGAAATTAAAAAATTCCCCTTTACATAGCCAAATATAGACCAGCTATGTAAAGAGGAATATCATTTTGAGGTAAAAAATATGTAAATTTATCCTTTCACTGCTCCCACAATACCATTTGCGAAGCTCTTCTGAAGGATTAAGAATAGTATTCCCGTAGGAAGGGAACAAATCAATACGCCAAGCATCAGAACACCGTAGTCAATGCTGTAACCCACAGACAGGTTTGCCACGAGCATAGGCATGGTCTGTGACTCGCCGGACATCATGATAACTTTCGGCCACAAATAATTGTTCCACGCATTCATGAACGTTACCGTCATCGCCGCAGCATAGGTGGATTTCATCGTCGGTATAAAAATCGTGAAGAAAATCTTCAATTCACTTAAGCCATCAATTCTCGCTGCCTCAATAATCTCCATCGGAAATGACCTTGCACTCTGGCGAAACAGCATAATCAGAAATGGTGTCGATATCGTCGGAAGCACATATGCAATCCAGGTACTCTGTAAGTGCATTCCCGTAAAGAGCTTGAACAGCGGAATCAGTGTCGCAGCAAAGGGAACCATCATCGCAAGCAGTAAGATTGACATTAACCGGTCTTTCACCTTGTCATGATAAATCTCAAAACCGTAGCCTGCGATTGAACATACAACGAGTGAAAGCAGACTTAAGATGCAAGAATAGAACAGTGAATTTCCAAAGGCTCTTCCCACATCCTGCTGTGACAGAAGCTTCGTGAGATTATTCATAAAATTGGTTCCGATTGAAAGCTTTCCACCCAGGATATCGGTACTGTTGTTTGTCGCTGCCGCAATCATCCAGTATAATGGAAAGATTGAAATAAGTGACACAACTGTCAGAAACAAATAGCATCCTATATTCTTTAATTTTCTCATCGTTTGTCACCTACTTTCATCTGAATAAATGACAGCACTGCAACCAGTATGAAGATTACATAGGACATCGCTGCCGCATATCCGAACTGCGGATTGTACTCGAAAGATGCCTTATAAATATAGTGTGACATCGTGAGTGTCGAATTCGCCGGTCCGCCGTTTGTCAGGTTCACAGACTCATCAAAGAGCTGCAGTGTACCATTAATTGACATGATCGTTGTCAAAAGGATTGTCGGTCTAAGGAGAGGTACTGTAATCTTGAAAAATGCTTTTATGGGACCTGCACCGTCAATTCTTGCAGCCTCATAAAGTGACTCGTCAATATTCTGCAATCCTGCCAGATAAAATACCATGTTGTAACCGGTCCATCTCCAAATCAGCGCAATGATGATAATGACCTTCGCCGTGCTCACCTGACCAAGCCAGTTAATTCGCTCACTGATCAGTCCAAGGTTCAACAGAACTGTATTGATATATCCATCATAAGCAAATAGTGTCTTGAAAATGATGGAGTAAGAAACAAGCGCAGTGCAACAAGGCAAAAAGATCATTGTCCTGAACAGTCCCTTACACTTCAGATCCTTTTTATTTAAAACTGTTGCCAGTATGATTGCCAGTATCAGCATTACCGGAACCTGAATAATCAGATAAAAGAAATTGTTGATTATTGCTGTATGAAATACCTTATCCTGCAGAAGTCTCGCATAATTGCTGAGTCCTCCCCATGTCTGGTTATTGCCGATACCTGTCTTAAAGGACAGAATCAATGCCTGCAGCATGGGATAAAAGTTCATCGCAAAGATAAGAATGGTTGCAGGCAGCAGGAAGAACCAGCCTGTAAGTCCCTGCTTCTGATTGATTGTTAATCCTTTTTTCATGGATTTCATAGCCCTGTTCCTTTCTATTTCAGAATCCCTCTTTGTATCCTTTTGATATATGTAGGGGATTTACATCATCGCAAATCCCCCCTCTTCATCCAGTAAAATTTACTGTCCGATGTTGAACTTTACTGTTGCCTCAGCATCAGCAATCGCGCTGTCTAAGTCAGCCGATCCGTTCAGAACGTTTGTAAGTGCTGTACCTAAAGCCTCTTTCTCCTCTGACCAGTAGATGCCTTTGTTGATTGTAGGAATCTGTCCGCCATAAGACACGATCTTTGAGTAGATTGCCTCTCCTCCAAAGTAAGCTGATGTCTCGTTGTATGCATCGCTGTCAGCTGCCGGAAGGTAAGTTGCGATTGCACCTAAATCCTTTAAGATGCTATCGTAGAACTCTGTGCTGCCTGCCCATGTTGTCTTGAAGAAATCAACTGCAAGGTCATAGTTGTCACATGTAGAAGCAACTGCCCATGTTGAACCACCCTGTGCAGAGTAATTTGTAGCACCTGCATAGTCATTTAATTTTGGCATATTGGTCACTGCCCAGTTGCCTTCCTGCTCTGTCTGGTCTGTAGACATGATTGTTGCACAGATCCATGAACCGTTGATTGTTCCGACAACTGCACCGTTGTTGATAGAACCCTGATATCCTGACCAGTCTGTCTGTTCCTGAAGAACGCCTGCCTTGATCAAATCCATATATACGTTCATGGCTTCCTTGAATCCTTCATTGCCAACAAGTGAAATATTTCCATTTTCGTCAAACACAGAGATTCCTGCTGACTGCAGAATCATATTTAATAAGTCAGGCTCGCCCTGTACATTAGTAAGCATTGGCATGCCTGTCTTGGCAAGCACGTCTGTACCGATGGTAATGAACTCATCCCATGTAATGTCTGTCAGGTCATCAATAGTGTAACCTGCCTGCTCAAGGTAATCGGTACGATAACATGCGATAACTGTGTTGCTATCGTATGGAACACCATAGTTTTTGCCGTCTCTGACTGAGTTTGCTACTTTAGAAGCTGCAAAAGCGTCAAATGGAATATCTGAATCTGTCAGATCTGCAAATACATCCGGATAATTCTGCAAGTATTTTGCAAATACCTGATCATCCATCAGGAAAATATCAGGAAGTGCATCAAGCTCACCACTCATGGCATAGGTCTGTACAAGTGTCTGAATATCACTTGAAACAGTCTCCTGTACCTCAATAGAAACGCCCGGATGATCTGCCTCATAAATTTCCCCTGCCTTCTTCATGGCATCTACATTGAAAGAATCCCAACACCATACTGTCAGTGTCTGTGCATCATCCGTAGAAATACCTGCTGAAGTGTCCTCTGTTGCGGCAGTCTCTGTCTTTGTATCTGTTGCTTTCCCATTTGCAGAAGTATCTGCTGACGCCCCTGTATTCTGTGAGCTTCCGCATCCTGCAAGTGATATTACCATCGCTACTGACATTGCCAAACCGATTAATTTTCTTTTCATTAAAATAACCTCCCATAAAATATTCGTAGTTTTTTGTTTTGATGCACTTAGCTT
>JAFOYD010000031.1 GCA_017391545.1 Lachnospiraceae bacterium | reverse complement strand
TGTGATACAAATGCTCTAAGATCACATTTTTCTGCTCTGCTACTCGCTCTACTTTCTCCTGTAAAAGCGCCTCATCAAAAAGCTCACTTACCTGGAAGCCAATCTTTGCATATTTATCTGAATAAAAAGGTGCGATACCAGATTTGGTAGAGCCAAAGGACTTTCCGCCAAGTCTCTCTTCCTCATACTGGTCAAACAGCACATGGTAAGGCATTACGATCTGTGCCCTGTCTGACACCAAAATTTTGGGCATCGGTACATTTCTGTCTGTAATGGACTTAATCTCTTTCATCAGAACAGGAATATTTAATGCCACACCATTTCCGATAATACTTGTTGTATGATCATAAAAAACTCCTGAAGGAAGGGTGTGCAGTGCAAACTTTCCATAATTGTTCACAATCGTGTGTCCTGCATTTGCACCGCCCTGAAAGCGGATAATAATATCTGCCTCGCGTGCGAGCATATCAGTAATCTTACCTTTTCCCTCGTCACCCCAGTTAGCGCCTACTACTGCCTTTACCATTGACATACCTCCGGTTCATTTAAATTAAACTTATTGTAATTTAGTGCCATAAGCATATTCACTTTCCGCACCGCTAATTATCATACCTCTTTTTTGCAAATAAGTAAAGAAAATTATACATTAACTAAACATTAATTTCAGCCTTGATACCAAGCTCTGATTTATTTGCTTCAAGAACAGGCTTTACAACCTTATTTAGGAAATTATCCACCTGAATCGGTGAACGTCCAACGTATTTCGAAGGTTCCATTGTTGCCTGAAGCTGTTCTAATGTGAGATTGAACTCTGGATCAGCCGCGATCAACTCCAGAAGGTTATTGTCCTTACCTTCCACCTTGACATTTTTGCCTGCCTCCATGGAAAGTGTTCGGATCTTCTCATGAAGCTCCTGACGGTTACCGCCATTTTTCACTGCATCCATCATGATGTTCTCCGTTGCCATAAATGGAAGCTCTGCAAGCATATGCTTTGTGATGACCTTATCATATACCACAAGACCGTCAACAACATTGAGGCACAGATCAAGGATACCATCGATTGCAAGGAATCCCTCTGGTATGGACAGTCTCTTGTTTGCCGAGTCATCAAGTGTTCTCTCAAACCACTGTGTTGCTGATGTGATGGCAGGATTGAGCGCATCGATCATCACATAACGTGAAAGGGATGCAATACGTTCTGAACGCATCGGATTTCTCTTGTAAGCCATCGCAGAAGAACCGATCTGGTTTTTCTCAAACGGTTCCTCGACCTCTTTTAAGTGCTGTAACAGTCTGATATCATTTGACATCTTATGAGCACTTGCTGCAATACCCGCAAGAATATTGGCTACTCTGGTATCGACCTTTCTGGAATAGGTCTGTCCTGAAACTGCGTAGCACTCCTTAAAGCCCATCTTCTCAGCAATCATCGGATCAATTTTGTCAATTGTCCCCTGATCTCCGTTAAACAGCTCCAAAAAGCTTGCCTGTGTACCTGTTGTTCCCTTTGAGCCTAATAATTTCAGGCTTCCCATAACGTACTCCAGATCCTCTAAATCCATCAGGAATTCCTGCATCCAGAGCGTTGCACGTTTTCCTACTGTTGTAGGCTGTGCAGGCTGAAAATGTGTGAATGCGAGTGTCGGCAGATTCTTGTACTTTTCAGCAAACTTTGCAAGCTCATCGATTACATTGACCAGCTTTTTATGCACAAGCTTTAATGCTTCGTTCATCACGATAATATCGGTATTATCGCCAACGTAGCATGAGGTAGCTCCCAAATGGATGATACCCGCTGCCTTAGGACACTGCTGACCATATGCATACACATGGCTCATAACATCATGGCGTACAAGCTTCTCTCGCTCTCTCGCCACTTCATAATTAATATCCTCCGCATGCGCTTTCAGCTCATCGATCTGCTCCTGAGAGATGACAGGTTTACCGTTCTCACTCAGTCCAAGCTCCATCTCCGTCTCTGCCAGAGCAATCCAAAGTTTTCTCCAGGTCTTGAACTTCATATCCTGTGAAAAAATGTACTGCATCTCCTTGCTGGCATAACGCTCAGAAAGCGGGCTTGTATATCTGTCTGTACTCATGTTTATTTCTCCTTTAAAAATGATATTTTTATTTCTCAAAGTCACCTCTGATATCTTCCGTCGGCGGATCCATCGGATAATTCCCATTGAAGCAGCCTGTGCAGATGTTCAGACCGTTGACCATCTCCCTGAGTCTGTCCATCTTAAGATATCCCAAAGAATCAGCACCGATAATGTTCCTGATCTCTTCGATTGTTCTGTTATAAGCAATCAGCTGATCCCTTGCAGGCACATCTGTGCCAAAGTAGCAGGGCCATAAAAATGGTGGCGAACTGATACGTACATGCACTTCGCTCGCACCGGCATCACGCAGCATCCTGACGATCCTGTCAGAAGTCGTACCGCGCACGATGGAATCATCGATCATAATGATCCGCTTTCCATTGACAGCTTCTTTCAGAACATTGAGTTTTACCTTGACACTCGACTCACGACTGCTCTGCTTTGGCTTGATGAACGTTCTTCCCACATAGCTGTTCTTGACAAAAGCAGTACCATATGGAATGCCCGACTCAAGGGAATATCCAAGTGCTGCTGCATTTCCTGATTCTGGAACGCCCACAACAAGATCGGCATCAACAGGGGAATCCATCGCAAGGAAACGTCCTGCCTGAATGCGCGATGAATATACGCTGACACCATCAATATGGCTGTCTGGTCTGGCAAAATATATGTACTCAAAGATGCATCTTGCCTCCTGTTCTTTTGGAAGCGCTCTGGACATATCCGAAGTGATTCCACCATCGGGTGTGATGGTGACTGTTTCTCCCGGAAATACATCTCT
>JAFOYD010000030.1 GCA_017391545.1 Lachnospiraceae bacterium | reverse complement strand
TCTCTCAAATGCTTTTTTCAGCAAATCAAATCTAGTGTAGTAGATTCTTTCATAATCTACCTTGTGTGAATTCGTACCATAATCTACTGAAGAGCACTCTTCGCTCGTGAGCAATCCCTCATCAATCAGGAAATCCAAGCTGATATAGTAAGGATTTCCCGCAAAGGTTGAAAATGACTGATAGGGTGAATCACCATATCCTGTAGGTCCTAAAGGCAGAATCTGCCACAATGATTGTCCTGAAGCCGCTAAAAAATCAACAAACTCGTAGGCTTCCTTAGAAAATCCGCCTATTCCAAATCTTGAAGGTAAGCTGGATATCGGCATCAATACGCCACATCTTCTCATAACGATCTCCTTTTCTCTGAAAAAATCTAATATTAACCCTTTACAGCACCTGCAACAACACCCTCAATGATATATTTCTGGCACGCAATATAGAATATAATAATTGGAATAATCGCCAATACGATCATTGCCATCATGGCACCCATATCAATTGCACCATAGCCGCCCTTAAGGTACTGAATTGCAATAGGAATGGTCTTGTATTTCTTGATATCCAATACCAGATACGGTAACAGATAGTCATTCCATACCCACATTGCTTCCAAAATTGCTACAGAAATTGCCGTCGGTTTCATAACCGGAAATACAATCTTAAAATATGTCTGAATCGGTGTACATCCATCAATCATGGCAGCCTCTTCGATTTCCAGCGGAATCGACTTGACGAATCCACAGAACATAAAGACCGCCAGTCCTGCTCCGAATCCAAGATACACAATAACGATACCGATTGGATTTCCTAAATGTAGCATATCAGCAATTTTTGATAATGTAAACATTACCATCTGAAAAGGTACGATCATAGAAAATGCAAACAGCATATACATGCCTGATGTTAATGCATTCTTGACTCTGGTGATATACCATGCGCACATTGATGTACACAGAATAATGACAAATACAGAAGCTACTGTAATAAACAATGAGTATCCGAATGCCTTTGGAAGCTGAATCTTTTCAATACCGCTGATATAGTTTTCAAGTCCCACAAATGACTTGGCATCCGGAAATGCAAATGGTCTGTTGCTGATGAAAATTTTTCTCTTGAATGAGTTATATAATACAATTACGATTGGCATGACATAAATCACTGAAATGATTGCAAATATCGCTGTCAAAAGTCCACCATGTTTTGCTTTTCTCACGTTTGACATTATGCCTGCACCTCCTTTTGTCTGGTTGCCCTAAGCTGTACGATTGCAATAATTGCTACAAGGATAAAGAATACTACTGCCTTGGCCTGACCTACACCTTCCCATCCGGTTCTGCCGTAGAATGTATTGTAGATGTTCAACGCAAGCATTTCTGATTTGTTGGAAGGTTCACCTGCCGTCAATGCAAGGTTCTGGTCGAACAGCTTGAAGGAATTGGTAAGTGTCAGGAAGGAACATATTGTAATAGACGGCATAACCATCGGAAGGGTTACGTGTCTTAATAATTGTCTGTTGTTAGCGCCATCAATCTTGGCTGCTTCGATCAGGTCTCCCGGAATATTCTGAATACCTGCAATGTAGATGATCATCATGTATCCGACCTGCTGCCAGCACATCAGGATAATCAATCCCCAGAAGCCATATGATGAACTGTATGTAAGTGTACGGCCAATTGTTGCCAAAACGCCGTTTAAGATCAACTGCCAGATATAACCGAGGATGATACCACCGATTAAGTTCGGCATAAAAAATACTGTTCTAAAAATATTTGTGCCCTTGATTCCTTTTGTCAAAAGCATTGCTACTGCAAATGCAAGAATATTAATTGCCAATACAGATACAATTGTAAATAAAGCGGTAAACCAAAGTGAATGAATAAATGTACTATCACCCCAGATTCTGATATAGTTTTTCAGTCCTACGAACTTGGCGTCTGTAACAGTACTGAACTCACAAAAAGACAAATACACGCCAAGTACAAATGGAAGAATAAAACCAATGGTGAATGCCAGAAGTGTCGGTAACGCAAAAATCGGGAAATATTTTTTAATTGCCTTTTCCATAGTCCTTAACCTCTCTCCAAATATTAAATATGCATAAAAATAGTGCAGCCAGATGCCTCCGGCTGCACCTAATATCTTAGTTGGGTCTGCTTTTATATTTATGTGGTAGTAAATATGAAAAGTCTTTCATTATTAGTTGTTTGCTGCTGCGTATTCTGTAGCCCATCCGTCAACGAATGCTGTCTCAACTGCTGACCATTCGCCTGTACCCTGAGCATACTCTAAGAGTGCGCTTCCTACGCCGTTCTTCCACTCTTCTGAAGGCATTGTTGTGAATGTCCAAGATACAGAAGTCTTACCTGCTGATACATACTCGTTTGCAATGTTGATCAGAGGATTTGTAGCTGGATAGCTGTCAAATGCGTTGAACGGGCAAACAAATCCCATCTCACCTGAAAGCGCGCTGCAGCCTGCCTCTGAAGTTACACACCAGTACATGAAATCAAGTGTAGCCTGAATGTCTTCTGCTGAAGCATTCTTGTTTACACACCAGTAGTTCTCACTACCTGTGCAAAGTCCCTGGTTCTCTTCACCTTCTGCGCCGATGTAGATTGGAAGCATACCAAGTGACTCATCAGACATACCATTCGCACTTAAATCACCGTAAGCCCATGTACCATTCTGATAGAATACTGCATCACCAAGTGCGAAGTCTGCTGTAGCATCCTCACCTGTCTTGCTTGATAACAGTGAAGCTTCACATGTAGCATCTGTAATATATAAATCCCAAATATTCTTGTAGTTCTCTAAGTATGTACCCTTGATTGCATCTGTTGAGCCAATGCCATCTGCCTTGTACTCATAGTAGATTGGAAGGTTTGCAAGGTGTGTCTTGAATCTCCAGTCAGAGCTTGAATCCATACCTGCTGATGTGAAAGCACCCTTTACGCCAAGGTCATCCTTGTTCTCCTGAATGCTGTCTGCAACTGCCTTTAACTGATCAAATGAGTTGATCTCGTCAACGCTCTTTACAACTGCGTAATCCTTTGTGAAGTAGTCATTTAAGATATCCTTGTTGTAGATGATACCGTATGTCTCAACAACATATGCAAGACCCTTTACAGCATCGCCGTCCTTTAATGCGAAGTCATCGCTCTTTAACTCTTTATATACAGCTGAGTCTGAAAGGTCATAGCAGTAATCGTTCCATGTAGCAAGTCCAACCGGTCCGTTAACCTGGAAAAGTGTAGGAGCCTCTGTCTTTGCGATCTCAGACTTTAATGTAGATTCATATGTACCTGATGCTGCTGTCTGCACATCAACCTGTACACCTGTTTCCTCTGTGTACTTTGCTGCAAGTGCTTCCCAAGCCTGTGCCTGCTCAGGTTTGAAGTTCAAGTAGTAAACCTTACCTGTTCCAGCTGCTGTTGTGTCTGTTGCCTCTGTTGCTGCTGTTGTCTCTGCCGGAGCTGCTGCTTCTGTTGCTGCTGTTGTCTCTGCTGGAGCTGCTGCAGGTGTCTCACCGGTGCTTCCGCCGCATCCTGTAAGAACTGATGCCAACATTGTTGCACTAAGAACTGCACTTAGTAACTTCTTCTTCATAATAAATACCTCTTTCCTTTTTTTGTTTTGTAACCCTTTTTATTTGCTACAGTTCGTCGAAACATTATCCAGACCGATTTCTTGGAACCGTTTTCGGTAACGTTTCCGTTGAACAATTGTATAATATCATTCTGCCGAAAAAATATCAAGTCCTAAATGGATATTAAATATTATTTCGGCAATTTTATCTGATTTTATCCCGACTTTTTATGCACAATACACAAAATGGTTTGAGATGAATTAAAGTCCTTCTCAAACCATTTTGACACATTCACTATATTTTTTTGTACATTTAATCCCTGCCGTAAATATCTCTTGTGTAAATCTTTTCCATTACATCCTGAAGTTCATCCGTCACACGGTTTACAATGATCACGTCTGACATCTTCTTAAATTCACCAAGATCACGTATCACTTTTGAATTGAAGAATGCATCTTCCTTTAGTGTCGGCTCATAGACAACAACCTCAATGCCTTTTGCCTTGATTCTCTTCATGATTCCCTGTATGGAGGACTGGCGGAAATTATCAGAGTTCGTTTTCATGGTCAGTCTGTATACACCCACGACTTTTGGCTTTCTCGCCAGTATCATATCTGCGATATGGTCTTTTCTCGTCCTGTTTGCATCAACAATCGCTGTGATAATATTATTAGGAATGTCCTCATAGTTTGCCCGCAACTGTTTGGTGTCCTTCGGGAGACAGTATCCACCATATCCAAAAGAAGGATTATTATAATGATTTCCGATTCGGGGATCAAGCCCTACGCCTTCAATGATCTGCTTCGTATTGAGTCCTCTCACTTCGGCATAGGTATCAAGCTCATTAAAGAATGCAACTCTGAGCGCCAGATATGTATTTGCAAAAAGTTTGATTGCTTCTGCCTCTGTGGCATCCGTAAACAGTGTCGGAATATCCTCTTTCAGTGCACCTTCCTTCAGAAGGTCTGCAAAGACCCTCGCTCGCTCTGACTGTTCACCGACAATGATACGTGATGGATACAGATTATCATACAGTGCCTTACCTTCTCTCAGGAACTCTGGTGAAAAAATGATGTTATCGATGCCATATCGTTCTCTTATGGACTTGGTATACCCTACCGGAACGGTTGATTTGATGATCATGACTGCCCTGGGATTTACCTTCATGATCAGTTCAATGACAGTTTCAATAGAGCTTGTATCAAAATAATTCTTGTCCGGATCATAGTTGGTCGGTGTGGCTATGATAATGTACTCTGCATCCTTATACGCTTCTGCTCCATCTGTAGTCGCCTTCAGATTGAGCTCCTTTGTTGCCAGATATTCTTCAATCTCCGCATCTATAATTGGTGATTTCCTGTTGTTGATCATATCAGCCTTTTCCTGAAATACATCAACGGCTGTTACCTGATTGTGCTGAGCCAGCAAAATTGCATTGGAAAGACCTACATATCCAATCCCCGCTACTGCTATCTTCATACTTACCTCCCAAATTGATATCATAATGTATTTTATTGTATCTAATATAAATTCCTTATCCTATACTACCACTGACCGGTATCTGCCTGCAACATAAAAATGATTATGGTTGCACATCACAGCCACTCATTCCAGAACTTTTCAACTCTTTTCGATATCTCTATGACTCCCACGATATCATATTGACTCCATTCCCGCGGAAACATCCGTCTGTACTGTGGCTCTATAAACCGTTCGTCAAGAAGTGCAACGACCCCGATGTCCTCAGCTGTCCGAATCACGCGGCCGGCCGACTGCAGGACCTTGTTCATCCCCGGATATCTGTATGCATAGTCAAATCCATTCTCTCCCTGAGCATCAAAGTAATTCTTTAAAAGCTCCCGCTCGCATCCTACCTGTGGTATGCCTGTTCCTACAATGATTGCTCCGATCAGGCTGTCATGTTTTAAGTCGATTCCCTCCGAGAAAATACCTCCCATAACGCAGAAGCCGATCAGAATCGTATCATCTGTTTCCTCAATCTCAAAGTCAATCCTATGAGAAAGATCACAGTCTGCATTTCCCTGAAAGCGCAGCAGAAATTCTT
>JAFOYD010000029.1 GCA_017391545.1 Lachnospiraceae bacterium | reverse complement strand
TTTTGCATGGATTTGTGCTCGTAACTATGAGGGTACTGAATAGTTACGAGACAGGAAAGAATGTAAGGAGATTATTGAGGTGGAAAACTCGTATCGTTTTTTTGAAAACAGAGATTGTCAGTATTTTCCCTGTCACAAGGGGCTTAATGATTTTAACTGTCTGTTCTGCTATTGCCCGATGTATACAAGGGAGTTTTGTCCTGGCAATCCGCAGTATATCGAAGTGAACGGGAAAAAAATCAAGGCATGTACAGACTGCGCCTTTCCTCACCGACCAGAGAACTATGATAAAATCATGGAAATCCTTAAGGGAGTGTAACAATATCATGAACAAAAGAATTGGAACAGTTTCTGTGTTGCTTGCAGCATGTTTGTGGGGGATTCTTGGCATTTTTGTCAGGCAGTTAAACAATGTAGGTTTTGACACGATACAGGTCGTGGCAATCAGGTCCATTGGAGCTGTCACGCTATTATTTTTCTATATTTTCTTTTCCGACCGCAAGGCACTGAAGATCCGATGGAAGGATTTCTGGGTGTTTCTGGGAACCGGAATTGGCAGTATGGTCTTCTTTAATTTCTGCTATTTTGGCAGTATGCAGAGGACATCGCTTGCCATCGCTGCGACACTTTTATACACAGCTCCGGTTTTCGTGGCGATTTTTGCAAGGCTTTTTCTGGGAGAAAAGCTGAAAGGCAAGCAGTATGCGGCGATTGCCCTTGCAATTTTCGGGTGTGCCATGGTTGCAGGGGTTTTCTCTTCCCAAATGGCAGTGGATGCAGGCGGATTGCTCCTTGGTCTGGGGGCAGGCATTGGCTATGCGCTCTATAGTATTTTCGGAAAGGTCGCTATCAAAAGAGGATATTCCGATGTCACGATCACGTTCTACACATTTCTGGTTGCTGCAGTTGCGACACTGTGGTCACTGGGAGAAAAGCGGTCAGATTTGCTGACAATCGGGTGGGACACGTGGTTAGCGATCGGCGGGCTGGCGCTGTTTTCTACGGTGCTGGCATATGTGCTCTATACAAGGGGGCTGCAGCATGTCCCTGCAGGGTATGCGTCTGTGATTGCCTGCGTGGAGCCTGTGGTAGCGACACTGGTAAGCTGTATTCTCTATCATGAAAGCCTGACACCAGGTACTGTTGTTGGAATTGCGTGTGTGCTCTGCTCGGCGGTGATCATGTGACAGGAAATACTTTCCTGTAGAATCCTTCTTTGTAATATGTTAGTATAACTTTTGTAACAAATATGTAATATTTACTACAAAACAGACATCAAGGAGGAGACTATGAAGAGAAAAGTATTATTCGCCCGGAAGCACCAAAGCCGCCGGTTACACAAAAGCCTGAGCAGGGAACGCTTTCTTATGCGGAGCAGGTGGTAAAGCTTGTGAATGAAGAGCGTGCTAAGGCAGGACTTCCAGCGCTGAATGTGATGACTGATCTTACGGCAGCTGCAAATGTGCGTGCAGTAGAAATTAAGCAGAGCTTTTCGCATACAAGACCGAATGGCAGCAGCTTTAGCACTGCGATCAAGGAGCAGGGCGTATCTTTCAGAGGCAGCGGCGAAAATATCGCATGGGGACAGAAAACACCGCAGCAGGTAATGAATGGCTGGATGAACAGCGAGGGACACCGTGCAAACATTTTGAACAAGAACTTTAAAAATATCGGTGTCGGATACTATCAGGACGAAAAGGGTGTCAATTACTGGGTACAGTTATTCACCTATTAGTAACGACTTTTCACTAATGGCAGGCAGCTCATTATGGGCTGCCTGTTTTTGGTGGGGAATATCCCTTAAGAAATTTGGTAACTGTGCTTGCTTTGCTGTTGAGGCAATGGTATTCTTATGCCAGAGACAGAAATTGAGGAGGTTGTGTGACATGGTCTATACGGTAACGTTCAACCCTGCAATCGACTATGTGATTCGTATGGGAGAAGTAAGACTCGGGGCTACAAATCGTTCTGAAGGAGAAGAGATGTATTTTGGAGGCAAGGGAATCAATGTTTCGATCGTGTTGAGGGAGCTTGGAATTGATTCAAAAGCACTTGGATTTACGGCAGGCTTCACAGGCGAAGCAATTGAAAAGGGGCTTACTGATATGGGAATCGATACAGATTTTGTTCGGCTTGAAAAGGGAAATTCCCGTATCAATGTAAAGATAAAATCGAAAGAGGAAACGGAGCTGAATGGTCAGGGGCCTGACATCGGTGACAAGGCGATTGCAGCGCTTTTTGAAAAGCTTGATCGTCTAGTGGACGGAGATTCGCTGATATTAGCCGGTAGTATTCCTGCCTCACTTCCCTCAGACATTTATGAGCGGATACTGGAACGGCTTTCGGGGAAAAATATTAAAGTGGTCGTTGATGCGACAAAGGATCTTCTTTTGAATGTACTCAAGTATAAGCCTTTTCTGATTAAACCAAACAACCATGAGCTCGGCGAGATGTTTGGCATGGAGCTTAAGACAGATGAAGATATTGAGAAATATGCAAGGAGACTGCAGGATATGGGAGCGGTCAATGTGCTGATTTCTATGGCGGGCGACGGTGCCATGCTGATCGACGAGTTTGGAAAAACACATCGATGTGGTGTATGTAAAGGGACGGTGAGAAATTCTGTCGGTGCAGGCGATTCCATGGTGGCAGGCTTTTTGGCAGGTTCATTGAATGGAGATTACGAGTATGCCCTGAAGCTTGGAACAGCAGCGGGAGGTGCTACTGCCTTTTCTGACGGTCTTGCAACAAATGATAAAATTTCAGAGCTGATGGAAACGCTCTGATTTTACGGGAGGTATTTTATGATGACAACATTTAGGGGCAAGGGTGTTTACGGCGCAATAGCGCTCGGACGAATTTCAGTTTTCAAGAGAAAGGAAGCGTCTGTCAAGAGAACCCATATTGACGATATCGAAGCTGAAAAGGCAAGACTTGAGGCTGCAAAGGAAAATGCAAAAGCACAGCTTCAGGAGATATACGACAAGGCACTCAGGGAGGTTGGCGAGGCGAACGCGCAGATTTTTGAGATACATATGATGATGATAGATGACGATGATTACAATGATTCGATAGTGGGCATCATAGAAAATCAATCTGTCAATGCTGAATATGCCGTCGCAGTGACGGCAGATAACTTTTCCGAGATGTTTGCTTCAATGGACGATGCCTATATGCAGGCTCGCGCAGCGGACGTTAAGGACATTTCGAACCGCATTATAAGCTGTCTTTCAGAAAATCAGGACGAGAGCGCAGCTTCCGATGAAAAGGTCATCATCTGCGCAGACGATCTTGCGCCTAGCGAGACGGTGCTGTTGGATAAGGACAGGGTACTTGCTTTTGTGACTGCGTTCGGATCGTCTAATTCGCATACCGCGATCCTTGCGAGAAATATGAATATCCCTGCTATCATCGGAGTGGGAGAAGAACTTTTAAAGTCTGTCAGAGACGGAGACTTTGCTGTCGTTGACGGTTATTCCGGCGAGATTTTCGTGGATCCCGATGAGGAAACCAAAACCCGTCTTGAGAGAAAGCGCACTGAGGACGAGGAGAAAAAGCGGCTGCTACAGGAGCTGAAGGGCAAGGAGAATATTACCCTTGACGGAACAAAAATCAATGTGTATGCGAATATCGGTAGTGTTGATAATATCGGTTCGGTGCTTGCCAATGATGCAGGCGGTATAGGACTTTTCAGAAGTGAGTTCCTCTATCTCGAGAGCAGCGATTACCCGACTGAGGAGCAGCAGTTTGCAGCATACAGGAAGGTGCTCGAAAGCATGGCAGGCAAGAAGGTCATTATCCGCACGCTCGACATCGGCGCTGACAAGCAGGTGGACTATTTCAATTTAGCCAAGGAGGAAAATCCTGCGCTTGGTTGCCGTGCGATACGTATTTGTCTGACAAGACCTGAGATCTTTAAGACGCAGCTTCGTGCGCTGTATCGTGCTTCAGCTTATGGCACGCTTGGTATCATGTTTCCGATGATCACAAGTGTCCCGGAGCTTGAAAAGATACTCTCAATCTGTGAGGAAGTAAGAAACGAACTGAAATCCGAAGGTGTTGAGATATCCGATCAGGTGGAGCTTGGCATTATGATTGAAACGCCTGCGGCGGCTGTAATCAGTGACAGGCTTGCACCGATGGTGGATTTTTTCAGCGTCGGTACAAACGATCTCACGCAGTACACGCTTGCCTGCGACAGACAAAATGCTGCGATTGAGCAGTTTGTTGACACACACCACGAGGCAGTTCTCCGCCTGATCGAAATGTCTGCAAAGAATGCTCACGAGCATGGTGCATGGATTGGCATCTGTGGCGAACTTGCGGCAGATACGAGCCTCACGGAGAGCTTCCTGCGTATGGGAATTGACGAACTTTCTGTTTCACCTACGTTTGTGTTAAAAGTAAGAGATGCAGTAAGACGCTGTGACCTTTCAAAATATTAATGATAATAAAGTCGATAATTACGAATCAGATACTGGAAGAAGGTTTATATGGAACGTAACGAATTAAATTGGGCAGTGCTTGGGTGCGGAGTGATCGCAAATGAAATGGCACAGGGACTTCAGAAAATGGACAGATCGCTTTATGCTGTCGCCAATAGAACTTATGAGAAAGCGGTAGCATTTGCGAAAAAGTATCAGATTAAAAAAGTATACGACTCGATTGACGAGGTATTTACTGACCCGGATGTGGATATCATCTATATCACAACTCCACACAATACGCACTATGAATATATGAAAAAGGCTTTGGAAAATGGGAAGCACATTTTCGTTGAGAAATCTATCACACTCAATAGCAGGGAACTTGATGAGATGATTTCTCTTGCCAGAGAGAAAAAAAGAATGATTGGAGAGGCGATGACAATATGGCATATGCCACTTTATAAAAAGCTTCGAGATATTGTGCAAAATGGTGAACTCGGAAAAGTTCAGATCATAACGATGAATTTCGGAAGCTTCAAGGAATATGACATGAGCAATCGCTTTTTTAATATGAACCTTGCGGGTGGTGCAATGCTGGATATCGGAGTATATGCCCTGTCAATCGTTCGCGGTTTCATGGATGAGAAGCCGGATGAAATTGAAAGTCAGTGGAAACCGTCTCCTACAGGATCAGATGAAATGGCAACGATTCTTTTAAAGAATACGAAGGGGCAGATGGCGACAGTGGCACTCAGTATGCACTCAAAACAACCCAAAAGAGCCATGATCAGCTGTGAGAAAGGCTATATTGAAATACTGGAATATCCCAGAGCAGATAGAGCCATAATCGTTGATGCCAAGACCGGTGAACAGCGGGAGATTGTTGTTGGGAATACATCGGATGCTTTATACTATGAATTGCAGGATATGGAAGAGGCTGTAAGAACCAACAATCCGTCTATACTCCATTTACAGGAATCCTGCGATGTCATGGAAATCATGACAAAGCTTCGCAAAGATTGGGGAATGAAGTATCCGGGAGAAATATGGTGAGTTCACAAAGCAGGTGCTTACTCGGAAAAGCACCTGCTTTTGCGTTCATTTCAATGAGGGTACAAAATGCCAAACAGTAAAATTCATGATTCAAATTTTGCTAAAATGCATAATAAAATTAAGCAATATGTAGAAAAATCATTTATTTTGTCGAAAAAAACAAAAAACTTAATTGTCTTACAATACATGTTGTTGTATACTAATTTTAATAGTGTGCTATGCAAAAACTGTATATTTGAAAGGGATGATTTTATTATGAAGCGTTTTAGAATAGCAGGTATTTTCATTGCAGCTTCACTCCTTCTCCTGTCCGGATGCGGAAGCAAGAAGGAGGAGGCATCAGTGTATTATCTGAATTTCAAACCGGAGGCAGCCAAAACATGGGAAGC
This sequence comes from Lachnospiraceae bacterium, assembly GCA_017391545.1. Classification (GTDB taxonomy): domain Bacteria; phylum Bacillota; class Clostridia; order Lachnospirales; family Lachnospiraceae; genus COE1. The sequence goes on along the minus strand of JAFOYD010000029.1, from coordinate 16,333 downwards.
AATTGCGAAAGCCTATACAGAGGAAACAGGAGTTGAGGTAAAAATCCTGACTGCTGCAAGCGGAAATTATGAACAGACGCTTAAGGCTGAAATCGCTAAGAGAGAGGCACCTACCTTATTCCAGATCAATGGACCGGTAGGATATCAGTCATGGAAATACTACTGTAGGGATTTAAGTGATACCAATCTGTATTCCTGGATTCTTGATAAGAGTATGGCAGTACAGGACGACGGTAAGGTGTATGGTATTCCCTATGTTGTTGAGGGATATGGGATTATTTACAATGATGCCATCATGCAGAAATACTTTGCACTGCCAAAGCGGGCGACGAACGTTTCAAGTATGGAGGAAATCAATAGCTTTGACAAGCTCAAAGCAGTTGTGGAGGATATGACAAATCACAAATCCGAATTGGGAATTGAAGGTGTTTTTGCTTCCACTTCTTTTAGTTCAGGAGAGGACTGGCGTTGGCAGACACACCTTGCCAATCTTCCGGTCTATTATGAATTCATGGATAAGGGAATTTCAGACAGTGATACGCTGGACTTTACTTACGCAGAACAATACAGAAATATTTTCGACTTATACATTAACAATTCCTGCACGCCCCAAAATGCACTTGCATCCAAGACTGTCAATGATTCGATGCAGGAGTTTGCATTGGGCAAGGTAGCGATGGTTCAGAATGGTAACTGGGCGTGGGGACAGATTTCTGCTACAGAAGGAAATGTCGTAAAAGCGGAGGATGTTCATTTCCTTCCAATTTATACAGGTGTCAAAGGAGAAGAAAGTCAGGGATTGTGTACAGGTACGGAGAACTTTATCTGTGTCAATTCGATGGCGAGTGAAGCGGACCAGCAGGCATCGATTGATTTCATTGAGTGGGTGTACAGTTCAGAAGTCGGCAAAAATTATGTTACAAATGAGCTTGGGTTTATTTCACCGTTCAATACCTTTTCTGATGAAGAGAGCCCTTCAGACCCGCTGGCAAAGGAAGTGTTGGCATATATGGCTGATGAGAGCAAGACTTCTGTAAGCTGGAACTTTACAGCATTTCCAAATCAGCAGTTCAAGGATAACTTCGGCAATACGCTCCTTGAATATACCAAAGGAGAGATTGACTGGAATACTGTAGTGGATCGGGTATGCGATGACTGGTCAGAGCAGAAGGCTGCTGAGAAAGGAGGGAACAATTAATGAAGGAAATTTCAATTCGACGGAAAATCACAATTTTGATGGCTGCCACCTCCATTATCCTGATCCTTGCGATTCTGGCGGTAAGCTATGTGGTCAATAAAAAGAACATTACGGAATTGTGTGAAAGTTACCTTTATGATACCTGCATTTCTGCTTCTGATACTCTGTATGAGAGCTTCTACGGAGACAGCGAAAGAAATGATATGAGCGTACGTCTGGAATACATTTTAAATAATGTCGGTATTGATACGATGGAATCCAGCCGTGGTTATCTGGTTGATACAGATGGAACATATCTTTACCATGAAAATTCGGAAATGGTAGGAACGAAAATGACAGATAATCCTGTCATAGAGGAGGTTCTGACGACGCTGCGGGAGGAAGGCCATATTACGACTGCGGATGTCAGAAGATGTAAGGTAGATGGCAAGGATGTCTATGTTGCTTTCATGTGCACGGTAAATGACTGGGTGATTTTTGTGCAGGCAGATGCTGCTGATGTTATGGCACCGATCACGGCGATCAATACGATCTGTATCATTGTAGGAATCATTCTGCTGATGATTGCGCTGGTAGTTGGATATATCATGACAACAGTCATCACAAGACCGATTGTTGGTCTGACAGCGGTCATTAATGACATTTCAGAGCTGAATATGAGCAGCTCTCATAAAATTCCTCAGAGCAGAGATGAAATCGGCAAAATGGGAAATGCTGTGCAGCATATGCGCGAAGAGCTGTCAGGAATTGTTGCTGAGCTGAATGATATTGCAGAGATACTGGTCAGCGATTCAGACACACTGTACACAATTTCTGAGAATGTAAATCAGGCATCTACAGACAATGCTGCAACAAACGAGGAGCTTGCAGCGAGCATGGAGGAGACATCAGCTTCTACGGATACAGTGAACACGCGTATCAAACACATGAATGACAGCGCTGCGACGGTTGCCGACAAAATTCAAAATGGAACCATTCTTACGGATGAAATTATGGATAAGACATCAGCAATTCATCAAAAGACAAAGACTTCCAGTGATGAAACGTTGCGTGTCTACGACTCAATCAGAAAAACTTCCGGTGAGGCGATCACCAAGGCAAAGGAGGTCGAGAAGATCAATCAGCTTGCAAATGCCATTCAGGATATTGCAGAGCAGACAAATCTGTTATCGCTCAATGCTTCTATTGAGGCGGCAAGAGCAGGTGACCAGGGGAAAGGATTTGCAGTCGTGGCAAGTGAGATTTCCAAGCTGGCTTCGCAGTCGACGGCGACAGGTGCGGACATTCTTACCATTGTTGATGAGGTAAATCTGTCCGTAGAAACACTGACGAAATGTCTCGTGGATGCGCTTGATTTCCTGGAAAATAAAGTCATGAACGATTATTCAGAATTCATGAACTCCAGCAAGGAATACAGCGATGCGACCAGGACAATCGAAGAATTTATGCAATTGGCAAATAACGAGGTCAACGAACTGAAAGCCGGCATTATGGATATCACGGCAGCAATGGAAGGAATCAGTGGCAACATTAGTGAATGTTCTGTAGGCATAAATGATATCGCAGAGAAAACGACAAATGTCGTTGAACTTACTGGCGAGACCTATGAGCGCACGATGAACTGTCGTGACTCCGCACAGAAGTTACGTGCTATTACATCAAGATTCAAACTGTAGAAATAAGGTATCATACATAGTATAAGGGGGAGAGTTTTCATGAAATTGCGCACAAAAATTCAAATATCTTTTAGCCTGATTATGGCTGTATTGCTGGTGATCATTGGAATGATAACCCAGAAGCTCAACACAGCCACTGTCAATGCGCTCACAGATAGCAGCATAGCTACATCTGCAACGCTTGCATCCAATCATATTTCACAACAATTAGAGAATTATCTGAATGTAGTCTCTATGGTGGGAACCAATGAACTGCTCTCAGATCGGGCAGCTACAATCATGGAGAAAACTGCCTTTCTGAATAAATATGTGGAAACGTATGGATTTACGAGTGCAAATTTACTGGATACAAAAGGAATCAGCTTGAAAGATGGTACTGATTTTAGTGATCGTGATTATGTTATTTCAGCACTGAAGGGAATTGCCAATGTTTCGGATGTTACGCTTAGTAAATATACGAACACCTATGGAGTCAGCATTGCGGCTCCGGTCTACGATTCCGCCAACCGCATTACTGGTGTGGTATACTTCCGTCTTGATATTGATTTTATGATGGATGTGATCAAGAATATTTCAATCAGTGATCATAGCTATGCATATCTTGTGGATAAGAAGGGGAATATTATTGTACATCCCGACAACAACCTGATTTTGAATTTCAATCTGGCGGACCAGCAGGGATCAATGAAAGCACTTGCAAATGAAATTAAGGAAAACAAAGCCGGCGATGGAACATATACATACAACGGCGAGACAATTCTGTGCGGATTTGGAGCGATTGAACATACCAACGACTGGAGCATTGTCATCGCTGCACCTGAGACTGATTTTACATCGTATTCTGATCGGGTAAATACCATTACAGTGATTTTGGACATCCTTGCTATTATCATTGCAATTATTCTTTCGACGTTCCTTGCGTCTTCAATCTCAAAACCAATCGACCAGGTGAAGAAAGCCTTGGTGTCTGTGTCGGAGGGAGACTTTTCAGTGCAGATACCAAAGGCACATGGTAAGGATGAGGTTGCTGTTTTGCAGAATACCACAGCATCACTGTTGCATACGTTCTCTGACATTATTGGACAGGCAAATCAGGTCATGGACAGCATTGCAAATTACGATCTGTCCATCAGTGATATGAACAGTTATCCGGGTGAGTTTGACCGGCTTTCCACTTCAATCAATTCGATTAAGCGAATGCTCAAAAAACTGATTATGAAGGTGCAGAATTCTGTAAATACGGTGGAAAACGGTTCGCATGAAATTGCACAGGCTACATCAGCTTTATCACAGGGAGCTGTTTCTCAGGCAAATTCGATTCAGACTTTGGCAGATGATTTTGCAGACGTGGTGACAAGGATTGATAACAACTCAGAGCATGAAGAACTGATCAATGAGAAGCTGACCGCATTAGACCAGAATATCCAGACAGCTAACGGGCAGATGGAGCTTTTGATGAGCGCAGTAAAGAGCGTCGAGACGATGTCTGTGGACATCCAGAAAATTGTCGGGACAATTGATTCGATTGCCTCGCAGACAAAGATCCTGTCACTGAATGCTTCGGTGGAAGCGGCAAGAGCAGGCGAGATGGGAAGAGGATTTGCGGTGGTAGCAGAAGAAGTGAGAAGCCTGGCTGTAAAATGTGGAGAAGCATCCAACAAAACTTCTGATCTGGTGAATGACTGTGTAAAGTCTATCGCAAATGCAAAGGAATGTGCAGATGCTACGTTTGAGAGCCTGTCCGGCATTGTCAGTGATTCCTCCGAGATATCCGTTGCGTTCCAGAAGATCGCAAGTGACACGCTTGAACAGGCGCACAAGTCAAAGCGCATTCAGGATGAGGTGGATAATATTTCGGAAGTAGTACAGACGAATAGCGCGACCTCAGAAGAAACTGCGGCATCTACAGCACTCCTTTCCGAGCAGGCAAAGAGCTTGAAAGAGCTGATCCGGAAGTTTAAGATTTCATAGGCAAGATACTAAATTGACTAAAATTCTCCCTTCCTGCAAAGACTATGATAAAAAGTCTTTGCAGGAGGAAAAGGGATATGCAGTCAATCTGGAGAAAAATGACACACGTGTCAGAAAAAAGAGCGTTACAGGGCAATATGAGTGTTCAGAATGTGGTAATCGGAGCTGGTATGGCAGGACTTCTTACCGCATATTTTTTATGGAAAAAGGGACTTGAGGTCGTCGTACTGGAGGCTGACCGGATTGCGGGAGGACAGACAAAGAACACAACGGCAAAGATTACGAGCCAGCATGCTTTGTGCTATCATAATATGATCAAAAAGACAGGCTTTGAGCGGGCAAAAGGCTATGCTGCCGCAAATGAGGCAGCAATCAATGCATATGAGGAAATCATCAGGGAGGAAGGAATATCATGTCAGTTTGAGAGACTTCCTTCCTTTTTGTATGCGACAAGTGAAGCGGGAAAGAACCTGCTCAAAAAGGAAGCAGATGCGGCAAGGAAGCTTGGAATCGATGCTTCTTTTTCACATCATTGTGGCAACACACTATCCGCTTTTGAACATACCGGGATTTTATTTTGTCAGACAGCATCAGGAGCGAAGCTATGTACTGGCACTTGAAGGGGAAAAAGTTCCAGGGAAGCTTTCTGCCATGGTTCACGCTTTGAAAAAGATGGTAACATAATTGATAATCCGGCATAAAAACACAATAGATATATATATAATCTGGATTATAATAATTACGATTATATAAAAATTTTTCTTGACCGTGCCCTTACGTAACCCGTTATGATGGAGTCAACAGATATCTGGAATGCAAAAACAAAGGAGAAGTATCATATGGGAAAAAACTATATACGGCAGGAGAAATTGCAAAAGTAGCAGGGGTATCGTTAAGGACGATTCGCTTCTATGACGCGAAAGGATTATTAAAACCGGTATCGTATTCGGAGGCTGGATATCGATACTATAATCAGGAGTCGCTGGTTATTCTGCAAGGGATACTGATGTTAAAATATTTGGGATTTTCTTTACAAAAAATAGAACAAATGCTGCAGAATGACATCGTTGTGAAAAAAGACATGAATGAGCAGCTTGCAGAACAGAAGCAATTGCTGATTGAGAAAAAGACACAGCTTGATCAGATGATTGCGACGATTGAGATTATGGAAAAGAGTGACACACAAGACCAGTGGAGCTATCTTGTACATCTGCTGAATCTGCTGACGGATGAAGAAAAAATTCAAGAGCAATATCAGAATGCATCGAACCTCGAAAAAAGAATCAGACTGCATGATTACAGCACAAGTAGTCAGGATTGGATGGAACCTTCTACTGCTCAACAGTTGGGAAGACACATATGCAGGAGCTTCATGAGATGGTTGCCGCATTTGATGCGCGGATTGAGATGCCGTTTGTGAATTTTACAGTCGGTTTTCAGCTTGAGAATGCAACGCCACAGCTTCGTCAGTTCTTTACTAAAGTAGAGCGGTTCGACCATGACAATGATTTGATCGTGGATGATGCAGAGGCAATCTTTGATTATGTTTATTCATATCCGGGCAATTCGCCCTTTGTTTTAGATCAGCGTGGCGATGAATTTCGCCAGATGTTACAGGATAAGCTGGAAAAAGAAGGTGCTATCTTTATCCATAAATTAACGGGCATGTTCGTATGCAGAAAATAGAACTGGCGGGAGCAATCCCGCCAGTTTTTGAATCCGGATTTATGCGTCAATCTCAAAAATCAGTTCAATTTTTACGATTCGAATAATGTTTACGTTTTGTTACTTTTTCTTTATACAAGCCTGCTTACAATGAATGCACTGGATGGTACAATTATCGACCGGGATTTTGGATATTAAATGAAATCAATAACACGATTGCGATAGAAGAATGTAATCAAAGGTAAATTTGTACTTGCAAAAACAACATAAGACGATTATAATATCGTTAAGACAAAGGCGTTGGCACAGTATCCGTGCGAGCGCCTTTTTTACATGGGCGCATAAGAAAATTTGCAGTAAAAACTGCATGAGAAAGGAGTAGCAGAGATTATGGAGAAATTTGTGGTTGCATTGACCAGAACATGTGGAAGCGGAGGAACAACGATCAGCAAAATGATTGCTGACGACTTTGGCATTGATATGTATGACAGAAATCTGTTGCGTCTGGCTTCAGAGGACAGTGGTATTAATGAGGAGCTGTTTGCCAGGGCAGATGAGGTGACAAAGAGCCGCCTGCTTTATAAAGTATCAAAAAAAGTGTACAACGGGGAAATTATTCCGCCGGAAAGCAATGATTTTGTTTCAGACCAGAACCTGTTCAATTACCAGGCAAAGATTTTAAAGGAGCTGGCAGAGAGAGAGTCCTATGTCTGTGTTGGAAGAGCCTGTGATTTTGTTTTAAAGGATTATCCAAATGTATTGAAAGTATTTATTTATGCGCCAGAGAATGTGTGTATTGAACGGGAAATGGAGCGCCAGGGCATCAGTCGCAAGGATGCAGAAAAGTATGTACAGAGTAATAACAGATTCCGTAAGGAATACTATAAATATCATACCGGAAGGGTATGGGAAAGTCCTTTTAATTATGATCTCTGTATCAACACGGCACAGTTTACATATGAGGAAAGCGTGAAACTGATTGAATCAGCCTTAAAGACCAGATTCGGTGTGGCTTTACTTTAGTACGATGCTATGCTAAAATATTCCATGTATAATCGATATCTAAAATAACGGAGGAAAAACGATATGAAAAAGAAAGTTGCATTGATTATGACACTGGCACTGACGATGGGCCTGGCTGTTACTGGTTGTGGAAGCAAGAGTAATGATGCACAGCAAACAGGTGGCAAAACCGTTTATGCGGTGGAGGCTGGTTCCGCAGGCGAAGCTGCAGCACAGGAAAAGGGATTTAATTATAATTCTGTAGCTTCACAGGCAGATGCGTTGATGGAGGTCGCTTCAGGCACTTCTGATGCAGCGATCATTGATCTGTTGATGGCAGGTGCCATGATTGGTGAGGGCACAAGCTATCCTGATATGAAGTACACAGATAAACTTACAACAGAGGAATACGGTGTTGGATGCAGAAAGGGTTCTGACCTTGCTTCTTATATTAATGCAGTGTTTGCAGAGAGCTATGCAGACGGTTCGATGAAAGAGATCGCAACAAAGTATGGCGTGCAGGAATCTCTTGTCGAACAGGCGTCAACGGAGTATACTGCTTCTGCTGACAGTGATGTAGAGTACATAAAGGGAAAGGGTACACTCGTGATCGGTATCACGGATTTTGCTCCGATGGACTATAAGGACGGTTCTGATGAGTGGATCGGATTTGATGCAGATATGGCGCGCAAGGTAGCTGAGAAGCTTGGCGTTGAGGCAAAGTTTGTAGAGATCGACTGGGACAACAAGATCATGGAGCTGAACTCCAAGAACATTGATGTCGTATGGAATGGCATGACGCTTACCGATGAAGTCAAGGGATCAATGGAATGCACAAATGCTTATTGCAACAATGCTCAGGTCGTTGTTGTGTCTTCTAAGTAATCGGAGTGCCGCTATGTTTTGGAATGTAACACAGTCATTGATGAATGGTCTGGCGACAACGTTTGAAATCTTTATATTGACACTGATTTTCGCGTTGCCACTGGGCCTGGTGGTGGCATTTGGTTCGATGAGCAAGTTCAAGCCGCTTCGTTATCTGGTTGATGTGCTTGTATGGATCATACGAGGCACACCGCTGATGCTCCAATTGATTATCATTTTCTATGGCCCGGGTCTGTGGCTTGGAAAGAACATCTGGAGTGGTGATGAGGCAGGGCGTATCACTGCGACGGTTGTGGCATTTACGCTGAATTATGCATGCTACTTTTCTGTTATTTTTCGTGGCGGCATTGAGGGCGTGCCCAAGGGTCAGCGTGAGGCAGGAAAAGTGCTTGGTATGACAAACAGCCAGATCTTTTTCAAGATCACACTTTTACAGATGGTTAAAAGAGTTGTGCCACCAATGTCAAACGAGATTATCACACTGGTAAAGGATACTTCGCTTGCACGTATTATCGCAGCGTATGAGCTTACCTTTGCAGGATATTCTTTTATGAAATCGGCAGGTATTACATGGCCTCTTTTCTATACAGGAGTATTCTATCTTCTGTTTGTAGGAATCCTGACAATCATATTCAAACAGATTGAGAAGAAACTCGAATACTTCAGGTAAAAGGAGGCAAGTATGGCGATTTTAGAGGTTAAAAATATAGAGAAAAATTTTGATAATACAAAAGTATTGAAGGATGTGAGCTTTTCGCTGGAGGAGGGAAATGCGCTTGCAATCATCGGTTCTTCCGGATCGGGAAAGACGACACTTCTTAGGTGTCTTAACTTTTTGGAAAAACCTGACAAAGGTGTCATTTCTGTCAAGGGTGAGACGCTGTTTGATGCATCCATTCCGGCAACCATGCGGGATAAAGACCTGCGAACCAAGCGGCTTCATTTTGGCATGGTCTTTCAGTCTTTTAATCTGTTTCCACAGTATACGGCACTCGAGAATGTGACACTTGCAGAAAAGCTCTTTGCACAGGAAAGACCTGATTTCAGACAGAGAAAAAAGGAAATCCTTGATGAAATCAATGAGCATGGGAATGCACTGTTAAAACAGATGGGACTTGAAGAGCGCAAGGACCATTATCCGCATCAGCTCTCAGGAGGACAGCAGCAGCGTGTCGCCATTGCAAGGGCGCTGGCACTGAAGCCGGATATTCTGTGCTTTGATGAGCCTACTTCAGCACTTGACCCAGAGCTTACGGGAGAAGTGTTAAAGGTCATCAGGGGACTCGCAGAGCAGAAAACGACGATGATCATCGTCACGCATGAGATGGCATTTGCCAGAGATGTATCGGATCAGCTCATTTTCATGGATGACGGCGTCATCGTAGAGCAGGGCGATCCGAGACAGGTCATCGATAACCCCAGGGAGGAACGGACAAAGCAGTTTTTGACCAGATATACACAGGGATAACAAAAACAGGGACTATGGATAATCATAGTTCCTGTTTTTAATAATATAATTATTTCAGCTCACATTCCCGAAACAGGTTGTTTACTGCAATTTTGTATTCGGAGTAGCTGCCAGCCTTTCGGATTTTCTTAAGATGTTTGTCCGACTCTGAAAAGCTTTCGCTAAGGTAAGTCCACAGGTCTTTCATTTTGAACAGGGTAGGTGTTTCGCCTGCCATGCTGGCGGCGTAGCCGTCAAAGATTTCATCATGAAAGGCTTTGAGATTTTCCTTGGTGAAAAGTGTCTGCGGATCAGCTTTTCGTAACTCCGATATCAGTGCAGGGTTTCTGAGGATTCCCCGCCCGATCATGATGCAACCAGGTTCCCCAACTGCATTTTTGAGCTGATCATAGCTTTCCTGTGAGGTTATATCCCCGTTATAGCAGAGGGGAATGGTCTCGCCCAATTCATTCACAGCCGTCAGGTAGGCTTCCTTGTGGGGCGTGAATTTGTAAAGCTCTTTTTGAAAACGCGGGTGAATGATGAGCTCTTCCATGGGATATTTTTTGTAGATTTCCAATATCCTCTCCCACTCTTCTATGGACGCAATTCCGATGCGTGTCTTAATTGAAATTTTAAGCGGAGACTTGTCAAAGATTTCATATAGGAAATTGTCAAGTTCATCCGGAACGCTCAAAAAGCCTGATCCGCGCTTTCTGGCAGTGACTGTGCCAGAAGGACAGCCGAGGTTCAGATTGACCGTTTGGTATCCGTACTCTGCGATTTTATTGGTGATCTGTAGAAATTCGTCGGCGCGGTTCGTCAGAATCTGTGGCACCACATCAATGCCTTCATTATGTTCCGGGAGGATTTCATTCAGCTCTCTGCGGTTCATCTTTTTGCTTGCGATGAACGGTGTAAAATATTTGTCAATGCCGCCGAAGTAGTGATTGTAGGCATTTCTGTAGATATAAGTCGTAATTCCCTCCATCGGGGCGAGATAGTATTTCATAGAATCATACCTTTCCGCTTATTCGTGATAATGTAATCGTAACGTAACTCAGTCACAAAATCAAGTGTGGAAACCTGTGTGGATTTGTGCCATAATAAAAATTATAGAAATGAAATCATTCCTTAATCTGTTTTTAATCTTAATGGCATTTTTGTTTAATTTTGGTCGGATATCATAACATCATCAGCTGAGAGATACAAAAACAAAATTGAACTGAAAATTTGGAGGAGAAAAAAATGGATAATTTTGAAAAGGTAGAAAAATTAAGAGAACACGCAAACGTATCATATGAGGAAGCAAAGCAGGCACTGGAGAACAGCAACTGGGATATTCTGGATGCGATGATCTACTTAGAGCAGAGCGGCAAGGTTCATGGACCTGAGAATGCAAGCTACACAACACAGGCGAAGAAAGTAAAGATTGAAGTCGAGGAAAAGGAGTGTAAATCGACCTTCAAGGAGAATATCAAGCGCTTCTGTGACTGGTGCATCAAATGGATCAACAAGGGAAACACCAACAGCTTCTGTGTAGAGAAGGACAATCAGGAAATCTTCAGAGTACCTGTGACACTGCTTGTCGTATTACTGATCTTTGCATTCTGGGTAGTCGTTCCACTTCTGGTAGTAGGATTATTCTTCAGCATGCGGTATCACTTCGCAGGTCCTGATGTGAGAAGCGTTGACATCGACCTGAACAAGGCGATGGACACAGCTGCAGATGCTGCAGAGAATATCAAAAGCGAAATCAGCAATGCAGTTTCAAAGGATGAGAACAACTAATTAATTCATACAACAGGCTGACGAGACAGAATCGTCGGTCTGTTTGTAATTACAAAAGACATGAGGGAGGCATTTATGGCAGTAACAGTATTAATCGTAGAAGATGAGGAAAAGATAGGACGTTTTCTGGAGCTTGAGCTTATACATGAAGGCTATGAGGTGATGAAGGCAACAAATGGCAGGGAAGGACTTGAGCTGGCGGAGAGTGGCAAGGCGGATCTGGTCGTGCTGGATGTCATGCTTCCTGAACTCAATGGCTTTGAGGTGCTGAGGCGTCTTCGCAAAAAATCTGACATTCCTGTCATAATGCTGACGGCAAGAGATGAGGTTATGGATAAAGTAGCGGGACTCGATGGTGGAGCAGACGATTATATGACGAAGCCTTTTGCCATTGAGGAGCTGCTTGCCCGCATCAGACTGGTGCTGAAGAAGCGGGGCGGCACACAGACCGCGGAAAAAACGCACCTTGGAATCGGAAAGCTTTGTATGGATGTACAACGGTATGAGGTTTCCTATGATGGTGAAAAGGTAGAACTGACACATCGGGAATTTGAGCTGCTGCGGGTACTGCTCGAGAACAAAAATATTGTCATTTCGAGGGATACGCTGCTTGAAAAGGTGTGTGGCTATGACTATATGGGCGAGACGAACATTATTGATGTGTATGTGCGGTACTTAAGGAGCAAGCTTGACGATGTGTACAGTGTAAAGATTATTCAAACAGTAAGAGGTGTTGGTTATTGCATAAAGGACGAACAGTAAATCAAAACAAATCATCAGATATGGGCAGAGTGACATCGATTGCCCGAAAAATCAATCTTGGAAATCTATGGCAGCAGTTTACGGCATATGTGGGCATCGACCTGCTTGTGATCGTCGTTATGACTGCGGTTTTTGTAGTGGGAATGGACTGGCAGATGACAGGCAGATTTTCACCCTACTACATACGGGGAATTGTCTATGGAAACAGCCTGTGGGAACTTGTGTATGAGGTGAGCGATACGGGTGGAAATCTGCTGTACAAAGTACCAATAGGAGGATGGATCTATCTGCTTTTGGTTGGTGGAATCGTCGTGCTGACAGCAGAGCTTGTCGACATTCTTTCCCTTGCATTTAAGGGGACAAAACGGGTGCGCAGACAGCTCCGCCCACTGGACGAAATTGCGGCGCGGGCGCAGGAGCTTAGTGAGCAGTTAAGCAATCAGCCCACGTCTGCTTTTGATGAAGAAAAATATCATAATCTGGAGGATGCCATCACGAATCTGAAAGCGGATGCCATGGAAAAAGGCATTCATATGCATGATAAGGAGCTGCAGGGAATTGAGATAGCGCTAAACGGATTGCTGGAACGGATCAGGGCTTCTTATAAGCAGCAAAGTCAGTTTGTGTCTGATGCATCGCATGAGCTGCGCACCCCGATCGCAGTCATACAGGGATATGTCAACATGCTTGACCGGTGGGGAAAAGAAGACACTGCGATTCTGGAGGAATCCATTGAAGCCATTAAAAATGAGGCAAATCATATGCAGAAACTCGTGGAACAGCTCTTATTCCTTGCAAGAGGGGATTCCAACAGGCAGAATCTGGATATGAAGGTGCATGAACTCAATGATATCATGCGCGAGGTATATGAGGAATCGTTGATGATTGATGAGAAGCATATCTATCACTTTGAGGAATCGGGTAAAGCCCGTATCTATGGGGATTGTGATATGTTAAAGCAGTCAGCGAGAATCCTGATCGACAATGCCGCAAAGTACACAAAGGAAGGCGGGGAGATTACGATTCGAGCCGGAATATGGAAGGATGGTTCTCCTTTCTATGGTGTACAGGACAATGGAATCGGTATGTCGCAGGAGGATGTACAGCATATGTTTGACCGGTTCTATCGCGCTGATTCTGTGCGCAACAGTAAGACTGGCGGTACCGGGCTTGGGTTGTCAATCGCAAAGTGGATCGTCGATAAGCACCAGGGATATTATGATATTGTAAGTCGCGAAGAGTTAGGCACGAGATTCAGTGTCATCTTTCCAAAATACTCGTAATCAATAATCAGGTGGAGCTATAGTAAAAGCTCCACCTGATATTTTTTAAGCCAGTAATTGATCTGAAGCAGATAGGCAAGCAATTGCGGACCTGCCATGAGCTGACCATAAAATGGTCTGCCGTAATCTGATGGGCGGCTGATAAAGTCAAGTACCTTGGACAGATCGACAAGCTCCCTGAGTGGTGAGCGTGTATCTGACAGTACCGTGACGATTTCCGTACGGAGCAGATTTTCATAAGCCGGGTCATAGGTCTTAGGGTAGGGACTTTTGCGGCGGTATAATACCTCGCCCGGCAGAAGCCCTTCTGCGGATGCGCGCAGAAGGCCCTTCACAACACCATCCTTGCATTTCATATGCCAGGGTACATTCCACAGATATTCGACGATGCGGTGGTCTGCATAGGGGACGCGCGCTTCCAGCCCTGCATGCATACTTGTGCGGTCCATGCGGTCTAAAAGCGTCTGCATAAACCACTTGATATTCAGATACGATATTTCGCGTCTTCTTTTTTCTTCTTTGCTTTCTCCATCCAGCACAGGCACTTCAGAAAGTGTATGCAGGTATGCTTCATGCGCATATTCTTCAATCGGGAGTGCGGACAATACACTGTCTTTTAAGAGCATGGTTCGCGGTGAGAAATCCATCGACCAGGGAAAGCAGTCTGCATCAAAACATTCCTTTTTGTGGAACCAGGGATAACCGCCAAAGATTTCATCGGCACATTCGCCTGTCAGTGTTACTTTATGGTTTGCAGCCACCCTTTTGCAGAAATAGAGCATGGAGGCTTCCACATCTGCCATACATGGCAAATCCCGTGCGTCAACGGCTTCGAACAGATAGCTGTACAGTTCCGTATTGTTGCACTCGAGGTACTGATGATTGGTGCGACAAAAGGCAATCATTTTGTCAACCCACGGTCTGTCCTGCGACGGCTGGAAGGAATTCGCCTTGAAATTCTTGTCATTATCCTTGAAATCAAAAGAGTAGGTGTCGAGCTTCCTGCCCTGCTTTTGAAGCTCGCTGCTGCATACCGCTGTGACAAGACTGCTGTCTACACCGCCAGAGAGAAATGTACAGATGGGAACGTCAGAGAGCATCTGAAGCTTTATGGCATCTGTCACCAGATAGCGGGTCTTTTCTACGGTCTGATTCCAGTCATCCTCATGTGGATAACTTTCCAGACTCCAGTAACAGGTTGTGGAAAAGCCAGAGCCGTAGTATGCAAGATAATGTCCCGGCAGCAGCTCATCTATGTCCTTGAAAACACCCTTACCGTAGGTCTTTGCAGGGCCAAGACCAAAGATCTCGCAGAGCCCTTCCCGGTCAAGCTGCGCCTTGAACTGAGGAAAGCACAGGATTCCCTTGAGCTCTGACGAAAAGATAAGGGTGTTGTTAAAGAGGGTGTAGAACAAAGGCTTCACCCCAAGCCTGTCGCGAAAGAGAAATAATCGTTGAATTGTTTCGTCGAATATGGCGAAGGCAAAAATTCCGTTTAATCGACTGACATACTCGATACCGTGCAGAAGGTAGCCAATCAGGATGACTTCTGTGTCACAGGTGGTCTCAAATACGGCTCCTTCCCGCATCAGTTCCTGGCGCAGTGTAGGCATATTGTAGATTTCACCATTGTAAGCGATGCTTGCCCGGTGATTGCCGATCTGCCTTGTCATGGGCTGCTTTCCACATTTCAGGTCCAGAATGGAAAGGCGCGTGTGCGCAAGCCCACAGGATCTTGAGAGAAAGACTCCGTTTTCATCAGGGCCACGGTGGTGCTGGCATTGATTCATTGTTTGCAGTACAGAAAACCATCTGGCGGATTCCTCACGAAAGTTCATATGAAAGTTGCAAAAACCGGCGATACCACACATATCAATGACCTGGCCTTTCGTAGTCTTTAAGAATAGGCTGATATTGCCTGTGTTCGAGCGCCATTTCCAGTGTCGGGATGAGAAGCTCTGTGTGCGCGACAAGGGAATTTGGCTTTTTCTCGTAATTATCCTGTCCGAAGGGAACAAAGTAGATATTTTTGCTGTTGCACAAAAGTCCGATATTTTTCAGGTTCATGCCAAGTCCGTCATTGGTGGAGATGGATATGACGAGCGGCTTATTGTTTCGGATATGCGCCTTTGCTGCCATGAGCACAGGTGTGTCGGTAATGCCGTTTGCAAGCTTGGCGGCAGTGTTTCCGGTGCATGGAAGGATGGCAAGCACGTCAAGAAACGCCTTTGGACCGATTGGCTCTGCATCCTCGATGGAGGAAATCGGCTCTTTTCCGGTGATTTCCCTGACTTTTGTGACATATGTGTCAGGTTTTCCAAAACGGCTTTTGATGGAAGTTGACGCATCTGACATGATGGGGTAGACATCGGCGCCTGCCGACACTAACTTTTGCAGCTCGATAAACATTTTTTCATAGGTGCAGAAGGAGCCGGTGAGTGCGATACCGACTTTTTTCCCGTTTAGATCCATATCATACGCCTCCTGAAATTCTGGTGATACAATAGTCGGTCAAATATTCTGCACAGCTTTCTCCAGCGTATTTTCCCGGCAGTCCCGGACAAAAGTGCAGGTTGACATGCAGTTGTCTTGCAGCTTCATAGTCGGCACCGGTTCTGTTGGATGCAATATCAATGATGAGGGTATTGTTTGA
>JAFOYD010000028.1 GCA_017391545.1 Lachnospiraceae bacterium | reverse complement strand
CAACCTTTGGTAACGAATCCCTGCAGTATTACAACACAGCACCGATGCTTAAGGGACGCTATTTTACCAAGAGTGAGAATCAAAAAGGCAGTAAGGTCTGTGTCATCACCGAGAAAAGTGCCAAGAAGCTTTTTGGATCGACGGATGTACTTGGTATGGATGTCAATATGACAATGTATGGAATCTCTCAGGAATATACGATTATCGGTATCCGAAAGGACAATGATTCGGCTGCGAAAGGTATGGTATTTGCATCGGGTGATGTCGAGCTTGAGATTCCGCTTACGGTTCTGGAATCCGTATACGGCTATTACACGGAAAAATTCACATCATTCTTTGTGTTCTGCGATTCGGCGGAGAATGTACAGAGCGTATCACGTCAGGCGATCAATCTGCTTGAGGCAAAATATAACGTGCGCGGCAAGGAATACATACAGGTAATGGATATGGCAAGTCAGATTGATATGATCAGCAATGTGCTTAATTACGTGACGCTGTTTGTCATGCTGGTGGCATCCATTGCGTTGATCGTAGGCGGAATCGGCGTTATGAATATTATGCTGGTATCCGTTACAGAGCGAACAAAGGAGATTGGTATCCGAAAGGCACTCGGGGCCAAGACAGGCTCGATCATGTTCCAGTTTTTGATGGAGGCAGTGATCATTACGCTGCTGGGAGGATTTATCGGAATTGTGTTTGGTATCCTTGGTGCGAAGGGGATCTGTGGTCTTGCAGGGGCACTGGGACTGGGTGAGATCAAGGCAGTCATCGATCCGAAGGTTGTGATTGCAGCAACGGCATTTTCGTCACTTGTCGGTATTTTCTTTGGAATATACCCGGCAAGAAAGGCAGCAAAACTTAGCCCGATCGAGGCACTGCGCCACGAATAAACAAAAGGAAAATCAACGTAACATAACTTCAAGGCTTGCACTTTGGCTACATTTTGGTATACTGTAAAGGAAGTGCTTTCATAACGATTTTTAGAAGCACCTGTATTAAGCAGGTGCTTCTTGGTGTAAGAAAGGCGTTATTAGAACGCGGTAGACAGTAACAGAAAGGCAGGATGCAAATGGAACTTCAGTTTGATGTGAAAGTAACGGCAGGAGCATTATACGATTATCTTCTGTATCATACATATACCAGTTTCTCAGGAATCATCGGTACGATTGCGGGTGTATTTTTACTGATGGTATTTTTGTCGACCAGATATGTGATCTACCTGATTGCAGGTGTGGTGATGATTGGATACTTACCATGTGCACTTTTTTTGAAAGCAAAGCAGCAGGCGCTTGGCAATCCAGCATTCCGGCAACCGCTCCACTACACAATGACAGACGAGGGCATTACTGTTTCACAGGGTGAAAACGAAGAACAGCAGAGCTGGGATAGCTGTGTTAAGGCAGTGTCTACAGGAAAGAGCATCATCCTCTATACGTCAAGAACAGCGGCCTCCATATTCCCGAAAAATGATTTGGGTGACAAAAAGGAAGCTCTGATTCAGATGATATCGACACACATGCCACCGAAAAAGGTAAAAATCAGGTTTTAGTTTATAAGGAAGAAGAATGAATGAGCAATAACATGAAGCAGATCGTGACAAACAGCCCCGAAGAAACATTTGAGGCAGGAAGGCAGCTTGGACTTTCGGCAAAGCCCGGTGATGTGTATACCCTAAATGGTGACCTCGGAGTGGGGAAAACAGTGTTTACGCAGGGAGTGGCAGCAGGGCTTGGCATCAAGGAACATGTAAACAGCCCGACCTTTACCATTGTTCAGGTATATGAGGAAGGAAGGCTGCCCTTTTATCATTTTGACGTTTATCGCATTGGTGATATCGAGGAGATGGATGAAATCGGCTATGAAGACTATTTTTACGGAAATGGACTTTGCATCATAGAATGGGCGGAGTTGATCGAGGAACTGATTCCTGCCGATGCCAAAAGCATAACGATTGAAAAAAATCTGGAAAAGGGCTTTGATTATCGAATAATAACGATTAGGGGGTAACTATGAGACTTCTTGCATTAGACAGCTCAGGACTGGTAGCATCCTGCGCCATTGTTGAGAATGATACGACAATCGCTGAGTATACAGTGAATCATAAGAAAACACATTCGCAGACACTTTTGCCCATGCTTGACGAGATCAAGCGCATGACAGAACTGGATTTGGCAACAATCGATGCGATTGCGATTGCAGCAGGACCGGGTTCCTTTACAGGACTCCGCATCGGTTCGGCAACTGCAAAAGGCTTGGGGCTTGCACTTTCGATACCGATCATCCCGGTACCTACGGTAGATGCACTTGCATATAATCTTTATGGCAGTGATAAGCTGATCTGTCCGATTATGGATGCCCGCAGAAATCAGGTGTATACAGGTCTATACGAATTTCAAAAGGGTGAAGAAAACGATTCGGCATATCGGATGAATATCATAGAAAAGCAGTGTGCAGTCGATATTGCCCAGATTGTTGAAACAATCAATTCCCTGGGCAAAGAGACAGTCTTTCTGGGGGATGGTGTTGCGGTATATCAGGAAAAAATCGCAGAGCTGATCAAAGTACCTTATAGCTTTGCACCCGCATGCTGCAATCGCCAGAGAGCTGCATGTGTGGCATCACTTGGAGCTGTTTTGTATGCACAGGGTATCTTAGAGACTGCAGCAGAGCATGCTCCGGATTATCTCAGACCGTCGCAGGCTGAACGTGAACGGGCAGAAAAGGGGATGTAGACATATGCCGTTTAAGTATGATGTGCGAAAAATGCAGGAAAAGGATCTGGACAAAGTGACAGCACTGGAGGCAGCCTGTTTTTCAATGCCCTGGAAATATCAGGATTTTAAGGACATACTCACAAATCCGGACAGAATATATCTGGTAGCAGCGTCAAAAGATGCTGATGGAGATGAGATTTTAGGTGGCTGTATGCTGACCAATATTGCAGGAGAAGGTGACATTTC
Source organism: Lachnospiraceae bacterium (assembly GCA_017391545.1). GTDB lineage: Bacteria > Bacillota > Clostridia > Lachnospirales > Lachnospiraceae > COE1. The sequence continues at coordinate 4,010 of JAFOYD010000028.1, read as the reverse complement.
AAACGTTGCGGTTTACGAAAAATACAGAAATAACAGCATTGCCACGCAGCTTCTGACAAAGCTTTTGGAACTTGGAACAGAGCAATACGGTATTTCATCATTTACGCTGGAGGTGAGAAGCCAGAATGCAGCTGCGCGCAGACTTTACGAGAAGCTTGGTTTTCTTTCAGAAGGTATAAGACCTAATTTTTATGAAAGACCAAAGGATGACGCAGTCATCATGTGGAAAAGAAACGAAGGGAAAGGTGATTAAAATTCTGGATATATGCTTATTGGGAACAGGAGGCATGATGCCTTTGCCATACAGGTGGCTTACATCGCTCATGGCAAGATACAATGGCACAAGTATACTGATTGACTGTGGAGAGGGCACACAGGTTGCCATGAAAGAAAAGGGCTGGAGTCCCAAGCCAATCGACATCATGTGCTTTACGCATTATCATGCAGATCACATATCAGGGTTGCCCGGAATGCTTTTAACGATGGGAAATGCAGAGAAGACATCGCCACTTCTGATCATCGGTCCAAAGGGACTGACCAGAGTCGTCAATGCGCTTCGGGTTGTGGCACCGGAGCTGCCCTTTGAGATAAAATACATGGAAATTACGGAGAATGAACAGAGCTTCTCGTTTGGTGATTTTCGCATAGAGGCATTTCGTGTCAACCATAACGTGCTCTGTTATGGATATAATATCGTTGTAGAGCGCAAAGGCAAGTTTCAGCTGGATAAAGCAATGGCTCTTGGACTTGACAGAAAATACTGGAGCAGGCTTCAGAGTGGCGAAACAATCGAGCTTCCGGAGGGAATCTACACACCAGATATGGTCATGGGCGCACCGAGAAAGGGACTGAAAGTCACCTATTGTACCGACTCAAGACCGACAGAGGGTATTATCAAAAATGCAAAAAATGCCGATTTATTTATCTGTGAGGGCATGTATGGAGAGCCTGACAAAAAGGCAAAGGCAAAGGAATACAAGCATATGACCTTCTACGAGGCGGCAGGTATGGCAAAAGAGGCAAATGTAACGAAGATGTGGCTTACGCATTACTCACCATCACTTACAAGACCGGAGGAATACAAAAAAGAGGTACAGGCAGTTTTTCCGCAGACCTATATTGCAAAGGATGGCTGGAGCGAGGAGCTCATGTTTGAGGATGAGAAAGCGTAACTATTCAGTACCTTCATAGTTACGAGCAAACACAAACGACAGATTAGTATATAAGAGGTGAAAAAGATGGGGAAGACAAAAATTGTAATTGTAATTGGCGTTTTGGTAGTACTGTTAGGGGGATATTATTTTTATCTGTCAAACTACAAGATGCCAGAAGAAGAAACAGTAATTACAAAAGTGCAGGAAGTCTTATTAAAGAATCTTGATACAGATTATCCGCCTACACCGAGAGAAGTCATTAAGTATTACAGTGAGATCACCAAGTGTCTGTATAATGAGACCTACACCGAGGAACAGCTTGAACAGATGGCAGACAAGCTCCTTGCACTGTATGATTCTGAGCTTGCAGCAAACAATCCAAGAGAGCAGTATCTGATTGACTTGAAAAAAGATGTGAAGGACTTTTCGGACAAAGGATATTCAATTGTAAAATATACGACTTCAACAAGTACAGATGTAGATTTCTACTCGCATGAAGGAAGAGAGTGCGCAAAACTGTATTGCACGTATTCGATTAAAAGCGGAGCAGACTATAAGTCTTCACAGCAGGTGTTTGTTTTGAGAAAGGATACGGACGATGGTCACTGGAAAATCCTTGGGTTTGATATTGTGACTCCTGAAAATTAGTGTTTATAAAAACTGGAAAGGTTCAGGTTTTTACTATGGAAAGAAACGAAGATGTACTGATACTGGCAATCGAAAGCTCCTGCGATGAAACGGCAGCTTCTGTTGTCAAAAATGGTCGAGAAGTGTTATCAAATATCATTTCATCACAGATCGACCTGCACACATTATATGGCGGAGTGGTTCCTGAGATTGCGTCAAGGAAGCATATTGAAAAAATCAATCAGGTGGTGGAAGAAGCTTTAAAAGAAGCAAATGTTGCATTGGATGAAATCACGGCAATCGCAGTCACCTATGGGCCGGGACTTGTAGGTGCTCTTCTTGTCGGGGTATCAGCAGCAAAAGCAATCAGCTTTGCAACCGGTAAGCCATTGATCGGAGTGCATCACATAGAAGGGCATATCAGTGCCAATTTTATAGAGAATAAGGAGCTTGAACCGCCTTTTGCATGTCTGGTCGTATCCGGAGGACATACCCATCTGGTCGTTGTGAAGGATTATGGGGAGTATGAAATCCTCGGGTGCACAAGAGATGACGCAGCGGGAGAAGCCTTCGATAAAGTGGCCAGGGCCATAGGACTTGGTTATCCTGGAGGTCCCAAGATTGACAAACTTTCCAAGGAAGGGAATCCGGATGCGATCAAGTTCCCAAGAGCAAAGGTTGACGGTTCTAATTATGACTTTAGCTTTAGTGGGCTTAAATCAGCAGTGCTGAATTATTTGAATTCCTGCGAAATGAAGGGAATTGAGGTAAATCGGGCAGATGTGGCAGCTTCTTTTCAAAAGGCAGTTATTGATGTCCTCGTAGAACATGCATTGCATGCAGTGAAAGAATATGGATTTGATAAATTTGCCATCGCAGGCGGAGTGGCATCGAACTCATCGCTTCGGGCTGCCTTTGAGACAGAATGCAGGAAGCGTAGCATTGCATTTTACCATCCGTCACCGATATTCTGTACAGACAATGCAGCAATGATCGGTGTGGCAGGCTATTATGAATATATTAAAGGAACGAGAAGCGGTTATGACTTAAATGCCATACCAAATCTCAAATTAGGTGAAAGATAGTATGAGTGAAATCAGAACAACAGCGATTGTGTTGGCAGCAGGACAGGGAAAAAGAATGCAAAGCAATGTACGCAAGCAATATTTGCTGATCCAGGACAAGCCGGTGCTGTATTATTCCTTAAAAGCTTTTGAAGATAGTCTGATCGACGATATTGTGCTTGTGGTCGGTGAAGGTGAGGAAGATTATTGCAAAAAGGAAATTGTCGAAAAGTATGGCTTTTGCAAAATAAGGTCGATCATTCAGGGAGGCAGGGAGCGCTATCACTCTGTCGCATGCGGAATACGTGCAATCAGCTGGGGCTGTGATTATGTATTTATCCATGATGGAGCCAGACCATTTGTCAATGATGAAATTATTCAAAGAGCTTTCTGCGAAGTGCAGATTTCAAAAGCTTGCGTGGTGGGTATGCCCGTGAAGGACACGATCAAAATATCAGATCAAAACGGATATGTGGCAGATACACCTGCGCGTTCTTTAGTATGGCAGATACAGACACCCCAAGTCTTTGATCAAGAGCTGATTTCGTGTGCCTATGAAAAATTACTGCTTAACGAAGATAAACTTATATCAGATGGTGTCGTGGTAACGGATGATGCGATGGTAGTCGAATATTTTATGAGTACACCTGTAAAATTGGTGCAGGGTTCCTACGAAAACATGAAAATAACAACTCCGGAAGACCTGGAAATTGCACAGATCTTTTTGAAGAGACATGAAAAATAAAAAAAGTTGAAAAAAGTTGAAAAAAGTTATTGACATCTGTGGTTTGCCATGATATTATAATCAACGTCGCTGATGCAAGCGAGTGATTATATAATATAGTAAATGCAATTATTGCAACACAATTTGTTTTGAAAATCAGTAAAAATAATTAAAAAAGTTGTTGACAAGAAAGCACTGAATGTGTATAATAAGTCTTGCACTGCGAAACAGTGGCAAACTTAATATGGAATATGGAGAGGTATCGAAGTGGTCATAACGAGGCGGTCTTGAAAACCGTTTGTCCGCAAGGGCGCGTGGGTTCGAATCCCACCCTCTCCGTTTTTATTTCTGCCATTTGGAGAAGTACCCAAGCTGGCCGAAGGGGCTCCCCTGGAAAGGGAGTAGGTCGTTAATAGCGGCGCATGGGTTCAAATCCCATCT
>JAFOYD010000027.1 GCA_017391545.1 Lachnospiraceae bacterium | reverse complement strand
ATGCTATAATTACATGAATTATGAGTTCACATGTTTGGAGGAAAAATATGTCACAGATAGACCAGAGTAAAATTAGAAATTTCTGCATCGTAGCGCATATCGACCATGGTAAGTCTACGCTTGCAGATCGAATTATAGAAAAGACGGGACTGCTCACAAGCCGCGAGATGCAGGATCAGATTCTTGACAATATGGATCTGGAGCGCGAGCGTGGTATCACGATCAAGGCGCAGACGGTTCGAACTGTCTACAAGGCACAGGATGGAAATGAGTATATTTTTAATCTGATCGATACACCGGGACACGTTGACTTTAACTATGAGGTCAGCCGTGCGCTGGCAGCCTGTGACGGTGCAATCCTTGTCGTGGATGCGGCACAGGGGATTGAGGCGCAGACACTTGCCAATGTATATCTGGCACTTGACCATGACCTTGATGTATTTCCGGTCATCAATAAGATCGACTTGCCAAGTGCACGCCCGGACTGGGTAAAAAATGAGATCGAGGATGTCATTGGCATTGAAGCGCAGGATGCACCGCTTATTTCAGCCAAAAACGGCGTTGGCATCGAAGATGTGCTGGAGGCAATCGTGCAGAAAATTCCGGCTCCTGGTGGAAGCGCAGACAATCCGCTGCAGGCACTCATCTTTGATTCTGTCTATGATTCCTACAAAGGCGTTATTGTATTTTGCCGTATCATGGAAGGTAAGGTATCCAAAGGAACGAAGATCAAAATGATGGCAACGGGGGCAACAGCCGATGTTGTTGAAGTCGGTTACTTTGGAGCAGGACAGTTCATACCCTGCGATGAGCTGTCAGCAGGTATGGTAGGATATCTGACCGCATCGATCAAAAATGTAAAGGATACAGCTGTCGGAGATACGGTTACGGATGCAGAAAATCCCTGCGCAGAGCCTTTACCTGGATATAAGAAGGTTCAGTCGATGGTCTATTGCGGACTTTATCCCGCAGACGGTGCAAAATATCCTGATTTGCGGGATGCACTCGAAAAGCTGCAGTTAAATGATGCTTCTCTGTTCTATGAACCAGAAACATCCATTGCATTAGGCTTTGGATTCCGATGCGGATTTTTGGGCCTGCTGCACCTTGAAATCATTCAGGAGCGTCTTGAGAGAGAGTACAACCTTGACCTTGTGACGACAGCGCCTGGTGTTATCTATAAGGTCTATAAGACGAATGGCGAGGTCATCGAACTGACTAATCCATCGAATCTGCCGGATCCGTCAGAAATTGAATATATGGAGGAGCCGATTGTGACGGCCGAAATCATGGTCACGACAGAGTTTATCGGTTCGATCATGGAGCTTTGCCAGGAACGGCGTGGGCGTTACCTTGGCATGGAGTATGTCGAGGAGACCAGAGCACTGCTCAAATATGAGCTGCCTTTAAATGAAATCATCTATGATTTCTTTGACGCGCTCAAGTCCCGTTCCAGAGGGTATGCATCCTTTGACTATGATATCAAGGGTTATGAGCAGTCTGAGCTTGTCAAGCTCGACATCCTGATCAACAGGGAAGAGGTCGATGCATTGTCCTTTATCGTACACAAGGAGTCAGCTTATGAGCGTGGCAGAAAGATGTGCGAGAAGCTAAAGGACGAGATACCGCGTCACCTTTTCGAAATCCCGATTCAGGCGGCTGTTGGCGGCAAGGTCATTGCGAGAGAAACGGTCAAAGCGATGCGAAAGGATGTGCTTGCCAAGTGCTATGGCGGTGATATTTCCCGTAAAAAGAAGCTTCTGGAGAAACAGAAGGAAGGCAAGAAGCGCATGAGACAGGTAGGAAACGTCGAGATACCACAAAAGGCATTTATGTCGGTATTAAAACTTGACGACGGAAAATAAAGATTTGGAGGGATGTGTAATGGATTCGCTTGGCGTGTATGTTCACGTCCCTTTTTGTGTGCAGAAATGTGCCTACTGCGATTTCCTGTCAGCTCCGGCAACAAGAGAGAAGCAGCAGGCTTATATGAAGGCACTCAAAAAGGAGATTACATGCGAGTCATCAAGCTATGCTGATTATGAGATCAAGACAATATTTTTTGGCGGTGGCACACCATCCATACTGAAGGCAGAGGACATTGGAGAGATACTTGACTGCATTAGGAAACATTACAGAATTGACAAGGATGCCGAGATTACGCTTGAAATGAATCCGGGAACTGCCACAAGAGAGAAGCTGACTGCACTGAAAAAAGCCGGAATCAACAGACTCAGTATCGGATTACAGTCGGCGGATAACACAGAGCTTCAAATGCTTGGACGTATCCATACCTATGAGGATTTTCTAAAGACTTATCATGATGCAAGAGAAACAGGCTTTCATAATATTAATGTTGACCTGATGTCGGCACTGCCGGGACAGAGCATGGAAATATGGATACAGACGCTTGAAAAGGTGTTGGCTTTAGAGCCGGAACATCTGTCGGCCTATAGCTTAATCATAGAGGAGGGGACAAGACTCTTTGAAAGGATCAATGAATTTCCACCTATTCCTGATGAGGATGAGGACAGGCGCATGTATCAGGAGACAAAACGCATTTTGGCGGAGCATGGGTATCAGCGCTATGAGATCTCCAACTATGCGAGAGCAGGCAGGGAGTGCAGGCACAACATGATCTATTGGCAGCGGGGAATGGGGCATACTGCGGATTATGTTGGTTTCGGACTGGGCGCTGCTTCCACCGTGAAGAATATGCGGTGGAAAAATACGGATGATATGAAAAAATATCTTTTGGCTTTTGACGGCGAAAAGGCGCAGGAAATCAAAGAGGATATCGAAAAGCTTTCAGAGAATGACTGCATGGAGGAATTTATGTTTTTGGGACTTCGCATGATGGGCGGCGTGTCAAAGTCAGAGTTTCAAAAAAGCTTTGGTCAGAACATGGATGATGTGTATGGAGCCGTGATTCAAAAGTGGATCAGGCAGGGAATGCTTGTACAGCAGGGAGACCGTATTAGACTCACAGATGCAGGTATCGATGTCAGCAATGTCGTGCTCGCAGATTTTTTGCTGGATTAGCACGTACACTGTTTCATCTGTTGATTCTGAAATAAAAATTTGCTACTATGTATTAAGATAAACTATCAGATGGAGGATATACAATGAATATTGATAAGTTTCAGCATGAGGATAACTGGCAGGATATCAAGGATTCCACGATGAATACAATCGGTAAGACAACGGGTAAATATCCTGATTCAGAGTGGAAAAGAAAGCTGATCATGTCGGAACATTCACCAATCAGACGGATGAAATTTTACTGGCGCTGGAAGGATTTAAAATCATGGGTAAGTGTTCATATGGTAAGGCACAAGATCGGTATTGAACATTGGGTATCGACACAGAGAAGTGACAGAACTGGAGTGAACCGTGACGAGCTGCCACAGGGCTCACTGGTCAATCATGCATGTGAGGCAGATGCGCAGGCACTCATCAATATCAGCCGTAAGCGTCTGTGCAGCTGTGCAAGTCCGGAGACAAGAGAGGCATGGCAGGCTGTGAAGGATAAGATTGCAGAGACGGAGCCAGAGCTTGCAAGCTGTATGGTAAAGGAGTGCATTTACAGAGGCTTCTGCCCGGAGATGTTCTCGTGTGGCTATCATAAGACAGAGGCATATCGCAAGGAGCTTGAAGAATACCGTAAAGGAATCAACGAATAACGAATTAAATTAAATACGGAAAACACTTCATTCACGCAAAAACCGTTGTATTGAATGAAATTATGCAGTAATATGTTCTTACAGGAATTAATTTCCTGAAGAAGGAAGGAGGATGTATAATGGATGATGCAATGGTTTGGCTGGTCGCTATGATCATACTCATACTGATTGAGATTGTCACAGTAGGACTAACCACAATTTGGTTTGCTGTGGGTGCGTTGGTAGCAACGATTGTCGCAATGCTCGGTGGCGGACTGATCTTGCAGTTGACGTTGTTCCTGCTGGTATCATTTGGTATGCTGATTTTCACAAGACCATGGGCGATGAAATACATAAACAGGAACCGCACTAAGACAAACTATGAAGGCATTATCGGTAAGGTAGTGCGAATCACACAGGATGTTGACAACATTGCCGAGAAAGGCTGTGCCGTTGTAAATGGTCAGGAGTGGACTGTAAGGGCTGCTGATGAAAAAATCAGAATACAGGCAGGAAGCCTTGCAAAGGTAGTCGATATCAAAGGTGTAAAACTGATTGTTGAAAAATATGAGGAGGAGACAACAATATGATCGGAATTTTACTTATTATTTTATTTATCATCATTGTAATTATCGCAACAAACGTGCGTATCGTACCACAGGCATATGCGTATGTTATTGAGCGACTCGGAGGATATGACAGTACATGGGGCGTAGGACTTCACTTCAAGGTTCCTTTTCTTGACAGAGT
>JAFOYD010000001.1 GCA_017391545.1 Lachnospiraceae bacterium | reverse complement strand
GACGTCAAAACCTGTGTTGACGTTGATCGGCACATAGCCATCGCTCTCCGCATACGCGACTGCGCGCACGTGCACATCCTGAAAGGTCAGATACATGGTAGTGTATTCGGGCAACAGGGATTGAAACGTCATAACATACGGACTAAGATAACTTGTCATATCACAGCTTCGCATCACGAGCGATGCATCTCCACTCATATCTTCCGAGGTCGGGTCATGCATATAGAGACAGCTTCCTCCGCCAAGTGACACCAGCTCACAGCGTTCGAAGCTAATGGTCGATTTTCCTCTGGTTCCGATTCCTACACAGTGATTGTTCTCTGAAACAATGCGGCAATCGACAAAGCTCATCTGCTTGCCATACAGGCAATTCTGGTCGACATGGACGGCATAACCCTTATAGTTTTTTTGTCTGTCCCAGCTATCTCCCACAAGCTCTGCATTGATCTGGTCGATTTCCTCCTGTGTGGGACCTGCCTGAGGGGCACCGCTGTTCATTCCATATATGGTCAGATTTGACACACTTCCTGCTGCCATTGTAAGTGGTACTTTCCGATAAAAGGCAGTATCGTACCGTAAAATACACAGATCCTTTGACACTCCGGTGATATTGATTTCCTTATTCATGACCTGCACGTTCTCCGTGTATGTGCCCGGATAGACAAGGAGCGTATCGCCGTCAGATGCCTGGTCCACACCCTCCTGAATCGTCATGAAATCGCCTGTGCCATCCTGTGCGATGACATACTGTCTTGCCTTTTTGTCTGGTTTCTGAGTCTGTGCAGGTGCTGCTTTCGTGCCACCTGCTGCTACGGCTTCCATGCCGCACATTCCTACTGCCATAAAGACTGCCGTGAGTACCACGACAGTCCTTTTTAGCACAGATTTGACCTGTGCCGATTTTCTTCCTTTGTACATATATCTCTCCATACTCAATGGTAACGATTCTAAATCACGATTTAACAGGATCTTAGTTGAACATTTTGAGTTCTCCTACGATTGCAGGCTCCTTTGCCTTCCCACTGCATACCTGTGCAAATGCGACAATTCTCAAAATATAGATGCCTAACTGGGCGATTGCGATCAGCGTGACGACGATGCCAAAAACGATTCCGACGAAGGGGATCAGTGACAGCACCGCAAATGGGATCATGATAATTCCAAGCAGAGCCGAACATACTGTAAGTTTGATGGACTGACGCACATGGAATTGCACATAATCAGATTTCTTTGCTGCAAGCAGTGCAATGATGATGCCGACAATGCCAAGCAGATATGCCAGCATTGCATAGATCTTGTTCTCTGATCTGTCCTTCTCATCAAATTTTGATGTGTAATCAGCTACTTCCTTTTTCGGCTGATTGTAATTTGGTACGCCCTGATACATGTTCGGATTCACATTCATATTCGGGTTATAGCCACCGTTCATGTTCATGTTCGGGTTCATATTCATATTCGCGTTGTAGCCACCACTCACATTCTGGTTGAGATTGGGGTTCATATTTGCATTGTATCCGCCGTTGATGTTCTGATTCATGTTTTGATTCATATTGGGATTCAGGTTCGGGGTATAACCGTTATTCATGTTCGGATTCAGATTCTGGGTATAGCCGCCATTCAGATTTGGATTCATTTCTGGCTTTTCTGTTTCAGCCTGCTCACTGCTGTACAAAAATCCTTCTGTCTGATTCTCTGTTTTGTTTTCTGTCATCTCATCATATGTTGATGAATTGTTTGTGTTCTCCATTTGTTCTACTCCTCTTTCTCTTGTAAATAATCCGTTTTACATTATTCATACGAGATAAATCTAATATATTTATGGGAAAATGTCAATTTTTCCTACAGAAAAGTTTACGATAGGCTACACAAAATATGATTGCCACGCCTGTGCTCACCGCTGTCGCAATAATCGCAGGTGCAATGATGCCCGCAGGATTGGCGCTCCCGTACTGGCTGCGATAAGCGATGATATTGACGGGAATGAGCTGCAGTGAGGAGATATTCATCACAAGGAAGGTACACATCTCGTCGCTGGCTGCCCTCCCCGCATGCTTTGCTACACCATCTGCCATGTACTCTGTGTTGCCCCGCTCCCGCTCAAGTGACTCAAGGTCGGACATGGCTTTTAGTCCCGCAGGCGTAGCCGCCCATCCAAGCCCCAGTATATTTGCCACGAAATTGGCAGACAGGGAGTCCCATGCCTTGTGACCTTTGGGGAGCTTCGGGAACAGAAACCGCATAAAGGGCGCGATCATACGTGTCAAACCGCTGATGACACCTGCCTCATCTGCCACCTCCATCAGTCCTGTCCAGAATGACACGATGCCGACCATCGAGATTCCGAGCGTCACTGCTTCCTTGGAGGACGCAAGCACTGCATCGGTCACAGCCTGCATATTTCCCGTTATCACACCATAGACGATTCCGATTATAAGCATCCCACCCCAGATGTAATTCATCATCGCCGAATCCCCCGCTTTGTACATTATTTGTTAGTATATTGTATGCAAAGCGGAGGCTGTTCAGTACAGGGGGATTATTGCGAATGGCGACTCGCTCATAAAAGTGTAATGAAGTGCTGTTTATTCGCTCATAAAAATGTAATGATGTGCTGGTAATTCACTCATAAAATGTTGTATTATAAATAGAAACAGGGAGGATTTGCGCATTTTTGCTGAAACGATTTATGAAAGAGTGTGGGGATGAATAACAAAAAGAAAACGAATGACGAAATCCTTGCCATCCGTTTTCTTCATAGATGTCGATGCCTTAACTCTATTCTTCTTCGCCCTCAAATGTTTTGTCCAATTTGTCAGCAGATTCGTGAATTGCATTGGCATTCTCAACAATCGCACTATATATTTTGGAGGAAGATTTGGCGAGCTCACCCATTTGCTTTGCAACGATTGTAAATCCCCTGCCGGCATCACCTGCTCTGGCAGCTTCTATGGAAGCATTTAAGGAAAGCATATTCTGCTGGTTGGAAATCTTTGTCAATGCCTGCGTTTTCGATGCAATATCCTGCGCATTCGTCATCATGCAATCGATTTCTTCTTTTAAAATGTCAATCTTCTTCTTGTCCTTTTTCATGGTATATTGAAGATTGATCAAGTTGCTCACTATTTAAAATTACAAAGCTACAGTTCTCCCGTTTTATAGATTGTATATCCCTCATAATAGTAACTTATATCAATTCCCTTCATGTAGATTTCCCGATTTGAAATTTCATCGATAAGGGCTTCTTTTAGGAGATATTTAATCTCGATATCCTTGATTGGACTTCGCTCCATTGCCAGAAGATAGAGTCAATGACCATATTTCACCCATCCGCTCTGCTCTTGCCGCTTCCATGTCTGCATCCTTAGGCAAAATTCCAAACAGGGATTTTGCCACCTCTACTCGATCCTGATGTGGTTAAGCCTTTTTCTTACGATTTCGCTGAATAACTGCACTCTTAAATGCTTTCATCATAGCAGGCGACAGCTCAGCGCAATCCTCATCAAATACAATAGGATGTTTTTTAGCTTCTTCAATTTCTTCAAGCTGTTCTTCTGTAGGTCTTTGTCCACTTTCAATAGTGAATGTCTTGATCATAATAAAGACTCCTTTCTGCGTTTGTTGCAAGTCTGGCTGAAATCAATCTGATTGTATCTTTTCTTTCTGTAAATACTACAAATAAGACATCTCCAACCTTTCCAATCGCAATATACCTATCCTCGTCAACACTGTGTTCAAAATCGTACATTTCAATGTAATACGGATCATCAAAAACATAAGATGCTGTTTCAAAGGATATCTTATGTTTTTCTTTATTTATGGAATTTTTATTTTCATCCCACTCAAATTTCATTAGTAACCCTTTCCTCTCATTTTCTAAAAATAGTATACCGCAAAATATGATTTTCATCAATTAAAATAGAACTAATAAATCTTTGAAAAGTAACATGAAATACATCTACTGCACCATTGACTTCACAAATTCATACTGCTAAAATGAATTTATATGGCGCCATACCAATATATGGCTCCGCGCAATCATATAAAATAATGATACAGAAGGCTAGGTGTATGATATGAAATATAAAACGACTGGAACCTGCTCACAGCTCATTGATTTTGAGGTTGAGGGCGACACGATCAAATCTGTGGCATTTACAGGTGGCTGCAACGGAAACTTAAAAGGCATATCAGCTCTGGTAACCGGCATGAAAGTCGATGATGCCATATCAAAGCTCAAAGGCATCAGATGCGGCTTCAAAAATACCTCCTGCCCTGACCAGCTTGCATGTGCGCTGGAACAGTACAAGGCAAAGGGAGGCTGTTAGTATATGAAACGCATCGTTTTTACCGGTGGTGGCTCTGCCGGTCATGTGACTCCGAACATTGCACTTTTTCCCAAGTTAAAGAGCATGGGATATGATATTCAGTACATCGGCTCCTATGAGGGAATTGAGAAAAAGCTGATCGAGGACTACCGAATTCCATACTATGGCATTTCCACCGGAAAGCTCAGGAGATATTTTGATGTCAAAAATTTCAGTGACCCGTTCCGTGTGATCAAAGGATATGCTGAGGCAAGACGAATCCTGAAAACGTTAAAGCCGGATGTCGTATTCAGCAAAGGCGGATTTGTGAGCGTACCTGTTGTTCGCGCTGCGTCTTCCTTAAAAATTCCCTGCATCATCCATGAATCCGATATGACTCCGGGACTTGCGAACAAGCTGTGTATTCCCGTAGCCACAAAGGTATGCTGTAATTTCCCCGAGACACTGCAAAATCTTCCCGCTGAAAAAGCTGTGCTTACAGGCTCACCGATCCGTGAGGAGCTCATGCGTGGAAATCGTGAAAAAGGCCTTGCAATGTGTGGATTTAACAATGCAAAACCTGTCATCATGGTAATGGGAGGAAGCCTTGGTGCAGCCGGTATCAACACGCTTGTGCGCGATGCACTTCCAAAGCTCCTTGAAGATTTCCAGATTGTTCATATTTGTGGGAAAGAAAAGATTGATAACCTGCTTTTGAACACGAAAGGCTACAAGCAGTTTGAATATGTGAAAGACGATTTAAAGGATCTGTTTGCGATGGCTGATATTGTGATATCGCGTGCCGGTGCAAATGCCATCTGCGAGCTCTTAGCTCTCAAAAAGCCAAGTCTTCTCATACCACTTCCTGCCCATGCAAGCCGCGGCGATCAGATCCTGAATGCAAAGAGTTTTGAGTCACAGGGTTTTTCCATGGTAGCCGATGAAGACTATCTGACCGGTGTGACACTGACAGAAAAGGTACATGAACTGTATTTCACAAGACAGACATACATCGATGCCATGCAGAACAGCAAAATCAAGGATTCGATTGACACGATTGCGCAGTTGATTGAGGATGCAGCTAACCAGAAGACTTCTCAAAAAAAGAAATGATATAAAACAAAAAACGCTTCGCTCTCGACAGGTCGTGTCACCATCATTATGGCCATAAGATGCTGTCATGGACAAACCTCGACACCACTTAGGACTATATGTCGTTTCAAACAGGACATAATTGGCGGAACATGGCT
>JAFOYD010000026.1 GCA_017391545.1 Lachnospiraceae bacterium | reverse complement strand
CCATACACATTCTTATCAAATTATTCTATCACGCGCGGACAGCTTGTCAAGTTACGTATTAGTCGTTTTCGTTCGCTTACAAATACATGGAGGCTGAACTGTAATTTTTTGCTGTAAAGTATTGCTTTTTGGACAAGTATCATGTATCATAAAAATATACTTATTTAAGAAACTTAAAAAAGGAGGTCATAGCATGAAACTTGTCATTGTTGGAGGGGGAAGCAGTTATACACCGGAGTTGATTGAGGGTGTGATCTTACATAGAAATTCGCTGCCTGTTACGGAGATTGTATTGGTCGATGTGCCGATGGGATTGAAAAAGGTAGAGATCAATACCGCGTTTGCAAAACGCATGATTGCACGTGCAGGGCTGGATATTTCGGTGCGATATACGCTGGAACGCAAAGAAGGGCTTAAGGATGCCTCTTTTGTAATCACTCAGCTTCGTGTGGGTGGTCTGGATGCGCGAGCGAAGGACGAAAGAATCCCTCTGATGTATGGTGTGATCGGTCAGGAGACAACTGGTCCGGGTGGTTGCTTTAAAGCGCTTCGGACAATCCCGGTGATTCTGGACATCTGCAGGGATATGGAGGAGGTATGTCCGGATGCATGGCTGATCAATTTTACCAATCCGGCGGGAATCGTGACAGAGGCGGTTTTAAAGAATACGAAGATCAAGTGTATCGGATTGTGTAATGTTTCCATCAATATGTGGCATGATGCGGCAAATCGCCTGAACGTCAGGACGGAGGATCTGGACTGCAGGTTCATTGGACTGAATCACCTGAGCGTGATGAATCATGCGTATGATCAGGGCAAGGACAGGATTGCAGATGTGTTGAATGTTTCCAATGCAGAGAGCGTCGTTAAAAATATAGAAAAGAATACGGAGATGGATGCATTGGCGCGCGAGATGGGGTGCATGCTTTCCCCGTATATGCAGTATTTCTATCTGGAAAAGCACATGCTCAGTGAGGAAACAAAGGAGGCAATTGGTCTTTTGGGTACAAGAGCTGATCAGGTAAGACGCGTGGAGGCAGAATTATTTGAAAGCTATCAGGACAAAGCACTGGACCAGAAGCCGGAGGCACTTGCAAAGCGCGGCGGAGCCAGATACTCTGAAGCGGCGATCAACTTGATTGATAGTATCTACAATGACAGGCAGGATGTGCAGGTCGTTGACATACAGAATCATGGCACGATACCACAGCTTTCGGATGACTGTGTCATCGAGACCAACTGCGTGATTGGCAGAAATGGAGCGAAGCCTTTGCCAGAGATCGAGGTGCCACAGGCACTTCTTGGATTGATGCAGCAGGTAAAGTCCTATGAGATTCTGACGATTGAGGCGGCAATCACGGGTGACCGCAAGAAGGCATTTATGGCACTGTTAAATCACCCTCTGGTACATGATGCGAGGGATGCAAGAGGCATCCTGAATGACATGTTAGAGGCGCATAAGGAGTATTTACCGAGATTTTTCAACCAATGATTCATTACCAACAACAGGAGGGGCATATGTATTTACTCGGAATTGATGCAGGAGGAACCAAGACGCACTGTGTGATCGCGGATGAGACGGAGAAAATCTATGGAGAAGCTGTAGCTGGTGCCGCGCAGCATCAGATTTACGGGATTGAGCAGACAAGACGAGCGCTTCAGGAGGCCGTGGACAGTGCCTTGAAAGATGCAGGACTGAAACTGTCTGATCTTGCATATGGCGTATTCGGGATGTCAGGTGCAGATGGAGAGGAAGACTTTGCTTTGCTTACACCAGTCGTGCAGGAACTGATGCAGGGCATTCCGTTTCGGATTGTACATGATGCGTGGATTGGCTTTTACGCTGCGACAGAGGAAGAGATGGGAGTCGTTTCAATCTGTGGAACAGGAGCAGGGCACGCAGGCAGGAACTGCCAAGGTGAGACAGTTCAGCTTAGAAATCTGGATTATATCATGGGAAATTATGGCGGCGGTGCTGACCTGGCAAACAAGGCGCTCCATTTTGCATTTCGCTCGGAGGAAGGTACCTGGGACAAGTCCCTGTTGGAAGAATTGATACCGGCAGTGTTCCATGTGGAAAAAATGGCGCAGGTGTGTGACTGTCTGCTGAAAGAAGAACTGACTACAGAGCAGAGATTTCAGCTTCCAATCATCCTGTTTGAAGCCGCAGGACAGGGAGACCGGGTGGCACAGGAGATTATCCGAGACATGGGATATCAGGAAGGAAGATATGCGTCTGCCATCATAAAACGACTTGGCATGGAGGCAGAGAAAGTACCGATGGTTCTGATCGGAAGCATTTTCCGCACACGGAGTCCATATATATTGGAACCATATCTGGCAGCTGTGCATGAAGTCTGTCCTGCGGCGTATCTGGTTCTTCCAGACAAGGCTCCTGTAATGGGTGCCATCCGAATCGCCAGAAAAATGGCAGATGCAAAAGGCACATGATAAGAAAGGTAGAGCAATAAAAATATGGCGCGAAAAGAAATGACAGGAAAACCAGCTGTACTAAAGGAAGTAAATATCGGTCTGATTAAGGATGCACTGCTGCGTATGGGAAATGCGACCAGAGTAGAATTATGCAGGGAAACAGGAATCAGCCAGCCGACGATTAACGTGCTGATCAAAGAACTGACGGAAAAAGAAATCGTGTGTAGTCTTGGTGCCGGGGATTCGATCGGAGGCAGAAGGGCAGAAATCTATACGCTAAATCGGAAACGAAATCACAGTATTGTGATTGCAGCAGACCAGAGCAGTTTTCGTTATTGTGTCTTTGATCTGGCACTTAACAGGGAAATGGAAGGAGCCTGTGCAAGGAAGACGGAGATGACATACACAGAACAGCTGACGGAGCTTTTGGGAACACTTCTGGCGCAGACAGATGATGTCACAGCAATCGCAATTGGAGTTCCCGGTGCAGTATCTTCGACAGGACAGATTTTTGCCATTCCACAGATTCCCGAATGGGAGCAGTTTGAACTACAAAGCTATCTGGAAGAACAGTTCGATCTTGATATCGTTGTGGAAAATGATATCAATGCGGTTGCGATAGGATATCTGAAAGCAGAACAAAATGCAGGAAGCAGTGTTAAGGATCTCATTTATTTCTATGTTGGTGAAAAAGGTCTGGGAGCTGGAATTATGATTGGCGGGAAGCTCCACTGTGGCTGTAACAGTTTTGCCGGGGAGGTTGGTTACATGCAGGTTTCACAGGACAGCATTGAATTGCAGCTTTCTAAGATGTGTGATGAAGAGCGGGGGAAACTGTTGGCTAAAGTCATCACGAATATGATCTGCGTATTGGATCCGCAGCAGATCGTTTTAGGTGGCAGAGTGACAGAGAGGATGGCAGAGCAAATTGGAAAAGCGTGTCAGGAATCCCTGCCTTTAAAGAGAATGCCAGTGTTTACGCGCATATTAGACAGCAGTGACTATTATTTTGGAGGACTGGGAACGCTTGGACAGGAATTGTCGAATCACAGGATTCGACTGCAGTAATACGTGGTGCTATGATACATAGGATGAAAGGGTGTTTTGTATGAAAATCATTAGAGCAAAGGATTATTACGATATGAGCCGTAAGGCAGCAAATATTATTTCAGCACAGATTATTATGAAGCCAAATTGTGTTCTGGGGCTTGCGACGGGTTCCACTCCGATTGGAGCCTATGAGCAGTTGGTCGCGTGGTATGAAAAGGGTGATCTGGACTTTTCACAGGTGACGACCATTAATCTGGACGAGTATAAAGGCATCCCCAAAGAGGATTCGCACAGCTATTATTACTTTATGAATGAGAAGCTGTTTGATAAAGTAAACATCAGGAAAGAAAATACCTATCTTCCTGATGGAATGGAGCCGGACAGTGCAGTTGCCTGTCAGAATTATGATAACATTATTCATAAACTGGGCGGTGTCGATTTGCAGCTTTTGGGATTGGGACATAATGGACATATTGGATTTAACGAGCCGGGAATCGCGTTTGAAAAGGAAACTTACTGTGTGAACCTGTCTGAGCGGACAATCAAAGCAAATATGCGGTTCTTTGCAGAAGAAAAAGATGTGCCTCGTCAGGCATATACGATGGGAATCAAGAGTATCATGTCAGCGCAGAAAATTCTGGTGGTGGTATCGGGAAGTGACAAGGCGGAAATTGTAAAAACGGCTTTTTTTGGTCCGATTACTCCGGCAGTTCCCGCATCGGTCCTTCAGCTTCATAATGATGTGACGGTGGTCGCTGATGAAGCTGCGTTGGCGCTATTGCCACATGAATAGAGAATGCTGAATTAGAGTTTCTTACAAATTTTGGTATTATAATTTAGGGGCAATCTGGGAATGATATCATTGTTGTAGTTAGATATGACACATAATTAATCGATGAAAGGAGATCTCCCATGAATCAGTTGTCAGACAAGGAATTGTCCGCATTAAATGATTTACTTTCAGAGGAAGAACTTTTGATCAAGAAGTTCCAGATGCTTGCAGAGCACAGCAGCGATGCACAGGTAAAGGCAAAGTTCAATGACATTTCAAACAAACACAAGGAACATTTCAAATCCTTGTATTCTCAGCTAAGCTAGGAGGAAGAATGATGCAGCAACCTTATTCAGAAAAAGAAGTGTTAGCAGATGCGCTGGCAGCAGAAAAAGCAGCAACAAATAATTACAATACCTTTTCAAATGAATGTGTGCATGAAGGGGTAAGAAAAGCAATTCTTGACTGTCTGGAGAAAGAACATGCGATTCAGCAGGATGTATTTAACATGATGCATGACAAAGGATACTATCCGACACCTGCAGCGGATACCAAAAAGGTGCAGGATGCAAAACAGAAGTATCAGCAGTGTATGCAGAGCTTCCAATAAAATAATTGTGTAGGAAAATCGGATGCGACGAAGGCATCCGATTTTTTACATACTTTTTACATAAATAAGGTAGTGGCTTTTACATTTGGGAGATAATATACCAATTGTCAATTAGAAAACCGAAAGGAAAAGAGGAGAAAAAAATGAAGAAAAAGTTTTTAGCAGGAATGATGGTAACAGGATTAATGGCAATGAGCTTAACAGGCTGTGGCAACTCACAGACAACAGCAGCTCCACAGGCAAATGCAACAACAGACAATAATGCAGCCGCAGACAATAACACATCAGCAGATAATAACGCAGCTGCAGACAGTAACGCATCAGCAGAGGCAGGCAGTGAGGATAAGGCTGAAGCTGAGGTGAAGGAAACGACTGGTGAAAATCTGTCAGGTACATTGACACTTGCTGGTTCCACATCAATGGAAAAATTGTGTGAGGCACTTTCTGAAAGCTTCATGGAAGCATATCCTGACATTACAGTGACGGTTGAGTATACAGGATCAGGCGCAGGTCTTGAGTCACTGACAGCAGGCAGCGTAGACATCGGAAATTCATCACGTCATTTAAAGGACAGCGAGGTTGAAAAAGGAGCAGTAGAAAACGTTGTAGCCATCGATGGAATTGCAGTGATTGCAAATAAGGACAATTCCGTAACAAATGTATCATCAGAGGATCTGGCAAAGATTTATAAGGGTGAGGTTACAAATTGGAGCGAGCTTGGTGGAACAGATGAGGCAATCGTTGTAATAGGACGTGAGGCAGGTTCCGGAACAAGAGATGCATTTGAAGAATTACTTGAGGTTTCAGATGCCTGCAATTATGCACAGGAGCTTGATTCAACAGGAGCAGTTCTTGCAAAGACTGCATCTACTCCGGGAGCAATTGGCTATGTTTCACTTGATGTCGTAGATGATACAGTTATTGCACTTTCACTTGATGATGTGGCACCAACAGAAGAAAACATCCTTGCAGGAGATTACCTTCTTTCAAGACCTTTCGTAATGGCAACAAATGGTGAGCTCTCTGCTCAGAGCGATCTGGTAAAGACATGGTTCGAATACATCAATTCAGAAGAAGGTAAGAATGTTATTTCATCAATTGGACTGATTCTTCCACAGTAGGAAGTTTGAAAAGGCATGGTATTCAAATGAACAGAAAAAAAGTTATCGAAAAAATTGCACAGATCATTTTCCTTGTCTGTGCAGTGATAGCGATTCTTGCTGTATGTTCTATTACTGTGTATATGTTCTGGAAAGGAACCTCGGCTTTAAGTAAAGTCGGGGTTCCTGAATTACTATTTGGAACAGTATGGAAGCCTACCGCAGCAGAACCGCAATACGGAATCGCATATATCATTCTGGCATCCATTGTCGGAACAGGGTTGGCAGTAGCAGCAGGTGTCCCAATCGGACTTCTTACCGCTGTCTTTCTTTCTGAAATCGCAGATAAAAGACTGTCAGGAATTGTAAGTGGAGCTGTTGAGCTCCTTGCCGCCATACCATCCGTTATTTACGGATTGATTGGTATGATGATTTTGAACCCACTGATGTATAAGCTTGAGAAAATGATTTTTGCAGGAAGCAAGACGCATCAGTTTACCGGTGGAGCGAACCTTTTGTCAGCAATTATTGTACTGGCCATCATGATTCTTCCGACCGTCATCAGTGTCAGTACAAGTTCGTTAAAAGCAGTGACGCAGAGTCTTCGCAGCGCATCTCTGGCACTAGGCGCGACAAAAATACAGACGATTTTTAAGGTCGTGATTCCTGCGGCCAAATCAGGAATCCTTACGGGAATCGTTCTGGGAATCGGACGTGCCCTTGGAGAGGCGATGGCAATTAACATGGTGGCAGGAGGCTCTGTCAATATACCGCTTCCGTTCAATTCAGTCAGGACGTTGACGACTCAGATCGTGAGTGAAATGGGATATGCGGAAGGAATCCACAGACAGGTGCTCTTCACGGTAGGTCTTGTCCTGTATATTTTCATTATGATCATTAATTTTATGCTTCTTAGAGTCAGAAAGAGAGGTACTGCGAATGATTAACAAGAAAAGACGGATCAGTGACTTCATAATGTATGCGCTCATCTATCTGTGCGCATCGCTGTCGGTGGTGATTCTTGTGGCAATTATCGGATATGTGCTTGCAAAGGGAATCAAATCCGTGAACTGGTCATTTTTGACATCAGTGACATCCGTACTGCGTGGAACAATCGGTATTGCCGGAAATATCATCAATACCATCTATATTGTATTTCTGACGATGTTGATTGCGACACCGGTCGGTGTAGGCTCTGCAATCTACCTGAATGAATATGCAAAACCGGGTAAGCTGGTCACTTTTATTGAGTACGCGACAGAGACATTATCGGGAATCCCATCGATTATTTTCGGATTGTTCGGAATGATGTTTTTTGGCCAGACCTTGGGATTAGGGTACTCTATTTTGACTGGTTCCCTTACGCTCATACTGATGGTTCTGCCCCTGATCACCAGAAATACGCAGGAGGCATTGAAGACCGTACCGGATTCCTACAGACAGGGTGCGATCGGTCTGGGCTCCGGTAAGTGGCACATGATCAGGACTGTGCTTTTGCCAAGTGCGATTCCGGGAATTATCACAGGAGTCATTCTGGCTGTTGGAAGGATTGTAGGGGAGTCGGCAGCATTACTATTTACGGCAGGAAGTGCAAAGGTACTGCCAAAGGCAATTGGAAAACTTGTTGACAAAGTATTCCAGTCAGGCGGAACACTTACGATTCAGTTGTATTTAAGTGCGACGAGTGAGGGTGATTTTGACACGGCCTTTGGTATTGCGGTCGTATTGCTTGTTCTTGTGTTCCTGATCAATCTGGGAACAAAAGCATTGGCAAAAAAATACGATGTTTCAAAACGGGATTAGGAGAAAGGAACTTTAGGATGAAAGATGATATAAAAATATCCGTGAATAAGCTGAATTTGTATTATGGCGATAATCACGCACTAAAGGATGTGAGTATGGACATCAGAAAGAATGCAATTACAGCATTTATAGGTCCCTCAGGATGTGGCAAGTCAACCTTCCTGAAAACCCTGAACAGAATGAATGACCTGATAGACAATGTCCGGATCGAAGGTGAAGTCAAACTTGATGGAGAGGATATCTATGGGAAGAACGTTGATACAACGATTCTTAGAAAAAAAGTCGGCATGGTGTTTCAGCAGCCCAACCCATTTCCTATGAGTATTTACGACAATATTGCGTATGGTCCGAGAGTTCATGGAATCAAAAGTAAGGCAAAGCTTGATCGTATTGTGGAGGAGAGTTTAAGGGGAGCTGCAATTTTTGATGAAGTGAAGGACAGATTGAAAAAATCAGCACTTGGCCTGTCAGGAGGACAGCAACAGCGAATCTGTATTGCAAGGGCACTGGCAGTTGAGCCGGAGGTACTTCTTATGGATGAGCCGACTTCTGCATTGGACCCCATTTCCACTTT